>NZ_JBSSEW010000015.1:0-196783 GCF_054062095.1 Pseudomonas sp. TE6288 | reverse complement strand
CTGCCACGTGGTTTCGGGGGGGGGCCCCCCGCGCGCGGGCCCGGCCCCCCCCACCGCCCGGGGGCGCGCCCCGCGCCGGGGCGCGGCTTTCCCGGGGTGGGGGGCGCGCAGCGGCCCTTAATCGACGATCAACTGAAATGAACAGACAGACCCGCCAGCAGCCAGGGCTGATCGGCTATGCTTGCGCAGCGCACGGAGCAAGTAACCGGCTTGGGACCCATGGATATCAAGTTCACCAATCGCCTGTCATACAAGCAAGCCCGGTTGACAGTCCTGGTCGGCTTCATCCTGGGAACATTGCTCAGTCTCATCCAGATCGGCATCGATTATGCCAGCGAAGACGCGTCCATCAACCGTGAAATTCAGGCGCTGCTGAAGATCAGCCACGACACGGCCTCGCGCATCGCCTACAACATCGACACCGAGCTGGCCCAGGAGCTGACCGGCGGGCTGCTGAAATCACCGGCGCTGATCCGTGCGCGGCTGATCGACAACAACGACACGGTGCTGGCCGACGTGCAGCGGCCGCGCATGGAAAGCCGCTACAGACCATTGTCCGATTTCCTGTTCGGCGAGCAGCGCCTGTTCCAGGACCGGCTGTTCCTCGCCCACATGCCCGAGGAGTACCTCGGCACCCTGTATCTGGACGTCGACACCTATGCCTTCGGCGGGCGCTTTCTCGACCGTGCCGGGGTCACCCTGGTCAACGGCTTCGCCCGCAGCCTGGTGCTGACCGGCATTCTCCTGGCGCTGTTCTACCTGATGCTGACCAAGCCGCTGGTGACGGTGATCGGCGCGCTCAGCGGCAATGATGCGCGCACGCCCCGGCAGAACCGCGTGGACTGCCCCAAGGGCCACGAGAACGACGAGATCGGCGTGCTGGTACGGGTCGCCAACCAGCAGTTCGTCAGCATGGCCACCGAGATCCAGCAGCGGCGCACCGCCGAGAACCGCCTGACCCAGTACCTCAACGAGCTGGAAGATATCGTCTCGGCCCGTACCAACGAGCTCAAGGCCAGCAACAGCCGCCTGAGCCAGTCCAACCAGGAACTGGACGAAGCGCGCCAGCGCGCCCTGGACATGGCCCAGGCCCGCGCCGCCTTCCTGGCCAACATGAGCCACGAGATCCGCACGCCACTCAACGGCATGCTCGGCATGATCGCCCTGGCGCTGGACAGCGGCCTGGCCGCCGAGCAGCGCCAGCAGCTGTCGATCGCCCACGACTCGGGCAAGGTGCTGGTGGAGCTGCTCAACGATATCCTCGACCTGTCGAAGTTCGACGCCGGCCAGCTGGAACTCGAACGCATCCCGTTCGACCTCGGCGCGATGGTCGAGGACACCGCCAACCTGCTGTCGCAGAATGCCGCGCCCAGTGTCGAGCTGACCTGCCTGATCGCCCCGGATTTTCCCAGCACGGTGCTGGGTGACCCGACGCGGGTACGGCAAATTGTCAGCAACCTGCTGTCCAACGCACTCAAGTTCACCCGCTTCGGGCGTGTTGATGTACGCCTGAGCAGCATCGTCGGCGGCGTGCGCCTGGAGGTCAGCGACACCGGCATCGGCATCCCCGAGGAGGCCCAGGCGCGGATTTTCCAGCCGTTCACCCAGGCCGGCGCCGGTATCACCCGCCAGTACGGCGGCACCGGCCTGGGCCTGGCCCTGACCCGCAACCTGTGCAAGGCCATGCAGGGGCACCTGCACATCCATTCCGAGACCGGTTTCGGCAGCCGTTTCAGCGCCGACCTGCCGCTACCGGCGCATACCGAGGCGATCCCGCCAGCGGCAATAAGCGGACACGTGGTAGCCCTGGGCAACCCCGGCAGCGGCCTGGCCGAGCTGCTGCAAGGGCTGCTGCCGCGCTGGGGGCTGGATTACGTGCGCCATGAAGAAGCCAGCGCACTGGCTGGCCTGCCGGTCGACCTGCTGATCACCGACGACCTGGAACACGTGCTCGACCTGCGCCCGGCCATCGCGGCGCCGATCCTGCTGGTGACCGCCTACGGCAACTTCCTGCCTGCCGAACAGGCCGAGCAACTGCAACCCTTGCAGCAGCTGGCCCGGCCCCTGGCGCGCAATGCCCTGTACCAGACGCTGCGCCGCACCCTGCAAGGCGAGCCCAACGCGCCGCTGCCCCACGAGGTGCCAGCCTCGCGCGAGCTGCGGGCGCGCATCCTGCTGGTGGAGGACAACCCGGTGAACCAGTTGGTGGCCAAGGGCATGCTGGGCAAGCTCGGCTGCCAGGTGCAGGTGGCCGCCCACGGCCAGGAGGCCCTGGACTACCTGGAACGGGACAGCTTCGACCTGGTGCTGATGGACTGCAACATGCCGGTGATGGACGGCTACGAGGCCAGCCGGCGCATCCGCCAGAGCAGCCGCTGGCCGGAGCTGCCGATCGTCGCGCTGACCGCCAACGCCATGCCCGAGGAGCGCGAACGCTGCCGCGCCGCGGGCATGAACGACTACCTGGCCAAGCCGTTCCGGCGCGAGGAACTGCTGGCGCTGATCGAGCACTGGGTGCCGGTCAGCGGTTGAGCAGCGGCTCTATCGCCGCTTTCAGCGCCTCGGGCTTGGTGGTCGGGGCAAAGCGGGTGACCTTGCCGCTGCGCGGGTCGACCAGGAACTTGGTGAAGTTCCACTTGATCTTCTGCGTGCCCAGCAGGCCCGGCGCGCGGCGCTTGAGCTCGGCGAACAGCGGGTGGGCGCCGGGGCCGTTGACTTCGATCTTGCGAAACAGCGGGAAGCTCACGCCGAAGTTGAGCTCGCAGAACTGCGCGATCTCCCGGGCGTCGCCCGGCTCTTGCTTACCGAACTGGTTGCAGGGGAAGCCCAAAACCACCAGGCCCTGGCGCTGGTAGTCCTGCCATAGGCGCTCGAGCCCTTTGTACTGCGGGGTGAAACCGCACTGGCTGGCGGTGTTGACCACCAGCAGCGCCTTGCCGGCGAAGTCGCCCAGCACTTTCTGCTCACCGCCAAGGGTGACGCAGGGGATGTCCAGCAGCGCATCGGCCATGTTCGCTCTCCGTCAATCGCGTGGCTTGAAGTCCAGGCATACCGAGTTGATGCAGTAGCGTAGCCCGGTCGGCGGCGGGCCGTCGGGAAATACATGGCCCAGGTGGGCGTCGCACTGGGCGCAGGTGACTTCGGTGCGGATCATGCCGTGGGAGGTGTCGCGGATCTCGATCATCGCAGCCTCTTCGATCGGCTCGTAGAAGCTCGGCCAGCCGCAGCCGGAGTCGAACTTGGCCTTGGCGTCGAACAACTGCAGATCGCAGCAGATGCAGTGGTAGACGCCGTCGCGGCGCTCGCTGTTGTACTTGCCGCTGAACGGCCGCTCGGTGCCTTTCAGGCGGCACACCTGGTACTGGGCCGGATCGAGCATGGCGCGCCATTCATCCAGGGTTTTGTCGATCTTTTGCATGATGGGACCTCGGCAGGCTGAATTTCACCTCGCACCGGCTTTTCCCTGGCGCGGGTGGCACGTATATTAGTTGGCTTCGTGTGCAAGGCAGCCAGTCTGGCACCCGGTTCCCGCCCTTTCAAACCTTTCGAAAGAAGGCGGCGCGTATTCTCACTCGGGATCTCATCATGCAGTTCAGCAAATCGAACAAGCTCGCCAATGTCTGCTACGACATTCGCGGCCCAGTGCTCAAGCACGCCAAACGCCTGGAAGAGGAAGGCCATCGCATCCTCAAGCTGAACATCGGCAACCCGGCGCCGTTTGGTTTCGAGGCGCCGGACGAGATCCTCCAGGACGTCATCCGCAACCTGCCCACCGCCCAGGGCTACAGCGACTCCAAGGGCCTGTTCAGCGCGCGCAAGGCGGTGATGCAGTACTGCCAGCAGAAGGCAATCGAAGGCGTCACCATCGAGGACATCTACCTCGGCAACGGCGTGTCCGAGCTGATCGTCATGTCCATGCAGGCGCTGCTCAACAACGGCGACGAGGTGCTGATCCCGGCGCCCGACTACCCGCTGTGGACCGCCGCGGTGAGCCTGGCCGGCGGCAAGCCGGTGCACTACCTGTGCGACGAGCAGGCCGACTGGTTCCCGGACCTTGACGACATCAAGGCCAAGATCACCCCGAACACCAAGGCATTGGTGATCATCAACCCGAACAACCCGACCGGCGCGGTGTACTCCAAAGAGCTGCTGCTGGGCATGCTGGAGCTGGCGCGCCAGCACAACCTGGTGGTGTTCTCCGACGAGATCTACGACAAGATCCTCTACGACGAGGCCGTGCACATCAGCACCGCGTCGCTGGCCCCGGACCTGCTGTGCCTGACCTTCAACGGCCTGTCCAAGTCGTACCGGGTGGCGGGCTTCCGCTCCGGCTGGCTGATCATCTCCGGGCCCAAGCACCACGCCACGAGCTACATCGAAGGCATCGACATGCTGGCCAACATGCGCCTGTGCGCCAACGTGCCGGCCCAACACGCCATCCAGACCGCCCTGGGCGGCTACCAGAGCATCAACGACCTGGTGCTGCCGCCGGGCCGCCTGCTGGAGCAACGCAACCGCACCTACGAGCTGCTCAACGACATCCCCGGGGTCAGTTGCGTCAAGCCGATGGGCGCGCTGTACGCCTTCCCGCGCATCGATCCGAAGGTCTGCCCGATCCTCAACGACGAGAAATTCGCCCTCGACCTGCTGCTGTCGGAGAAGCTGCTGATCGTCCAGGGCACGGCGTTCAACTGGCCGTGGCCGGACCACTTCCGCGTGGTGACGCTGCCGCGGGTGGATGACCTGGAACAGGCGATCGGGCGTATCGGCAACTTCCTGCGTACCTATTCGCAGTAATAGGCTTGGTTTTTGTGGTGGCGCCGAAATCGAGCGCCGCCCGCGCGGCGCATCGCGGATGAATCCGCTCCTACATTTGTTGCAACGTGCCGAACCTGTCAGGCCATGGTTGCCAGCCTTGGCGCAGGGCTTGAGACGGGTGGGGCGGCGGCAATGCCCACCGAAAAACCGTGTCGAGCACACGAGGCGTATAACCATGGCCTATCAGGCATGGTCACGTTGCAACAAATGTAGGAGCGGATTCATCCGCGATGCGCCGCGCGGGCGGCGCTCGGTCTCGACCACGACAAAATCAGCACGCCGTACCCAATGAATCTGCTCACATCCTGCAACGCTCTACCCCACAGCCCTTACGGCATCCTCTGCCATACTCCTCGCGTACACAGTTTGAAATAGTCGCCCGGTTGAATAGCCGCGCCCTCCCCCTTATATACCCCGCAGTACGCAACAAACTCATCCGTCAGGAGAACGTAACAACCATGATGCGCATTCTGTTGTTTGTAGCCACCAACCTCGCGGTGGTGCTGGTTGCAAGCATTACCCTGAGCCTGTTCGGCTTCAACGGGTTCATGGCCGCCAACGGGGTTGACCTCAACCTCGGCCAGCTGCTGGTCTTCTGCGCCGTGTTCGGTTTCGCTGGCTCGCTCGTTTCGCTGTTCATCTCCAAGTGGATGGCGAAGATGACCACCGGCACCCAGATCATCACCCAGCCCCGCACCCGTCACGAGCAGTGGCTGCTGCAGACCGTCGAAGAGCTGTCCCGCGAGGCCGGCATCAAGATGCCCGAGGTGGGCATCTTCCCAGCCTACGAGGCCAACGCCTTCGCCACCGGCTGGAACCGCAACGACGCGCTGGTGGCGGTGTCCCAGGGCCTGCTGGAACGCTTCTCGCCTGATGAGGTGCGCGCGGTGCTGGCCCACGAGATCGGCCACGTGGCCAACGGCGACATGGTCACCATGGCGCTGGTGCAGGGCGTGGTGAACACCTTCGTGATGTTCTTCGCCCGCATCATCGGCAACTTCGTCGACCGGGTGATCTTCAAGAACGAAGAAGGCCACGGCATCGCCTACTTCATCGCGACCATCGTCGCCGAGCTGGTACTGGGCATCCTCGCCAGCATCATCGTCATGTGGTACTCGCGCCGCCGCGAGTTCCGCGCCGACGAGGCCGGCGCCCACCTGGCCGGCACCGGCGCAATGATCGGCGCGCTGCAGCGCCTGCGCTCCGAGCAAGGCCTGCCGGTGCACATGCCCGACACGATGAAGGCCTTCGGCATCAACGGCGGCCTCAAGCATGGCCTGGCCGGCCTGCTGATGAGCCACCCGCCGCTGGAAGACCGCATCGACGCGCTGCGCCGCCGCGGCTGATCCAGGGAAGTGTTGGAAAGGGCGACTTCGGTCGCCCTTTTTCATGGGCCTGCCCCGCGTTGGCTTTAACGCCGAACGCTGTACACTCGCTCAACCAATTTTTCGACACCAGCTTTGAGAAACTTCGGACTCTCGTCGAGAATCTCCCGCGCCTCGACCTCATCGACCCGCCACCCGGCAAAACCTGTCCGCACTTCGGCGTCCGGCACCGAGAACGGTGGCCCATCGATCAAGGCCTGATCGTAGTCGAGGGTCACCAGCAGCCCACGGCAGGCCGCTGGCAACAGCTTGCCCAACAACGCCATGTAGCGCTCACGCATCGGCCCCGGCAAGGCAATCAACGCCGCTCGGTCGTACACCCCCACGCAACCAGCCAGATCCTCGGCACGCAGGGCGAACACATCGCCGCACCACAACTCCACCTCGTCGCTGCGCCACACCTCGAAGGCGCCATGCCGGGCAACCTGCGCCACCAAGCCATGTTCGGTGAAGAAGTCCGCCACCGCCCTGCGCGACAGTTCCACCCCCAGCACCCGATACCCTTGCGCAGCCAGCCAGAGCATGTCCAGGCTCTTGCCACACAGCGGCACCAGCACCCGCGCGCCCGGGGCCAGCCCCAACGCCGGCCAGTGCGCCTGCAGGTACGGGTTCACCTGAGCCTGGTGAAAGCCGATCTGGTTGTCCGCCCACCGCTTGTGCCAGAACGCTGGCTCCATGATCCCTCCCGGTTTTTCGATAAAAGACTGTGAAAACTTATATTGGATCTCGATCGAAGGCTGATAGAAGATGGCAGCATCTTACCTGCCAGGACACCACCATGCTGCCCAGCCTGTTCATTTCCCATGGCTCACCCATGCTCGCCCTGCAACCTGGCGCCAGCGGCCCTGCCCTGGCCGAACTGGCCCGCGCCCTGCCCCGCCCGAAAGCGATCGTGGTGGTGTCGGCGCACTGGGAAAGCCGCGAACTGCTGGTGATGAGCAACCCACATCCGCAGACCTGGCATGACTTCCATGGTTTTCCGCCGGCCCTGTACGCGGTGCACTACCCGGCCCCCAGCGAACCGGCACTGGCCCAGCGGCTGGCCGGCTTGCTCGGCGCCCGCCTGGATGAACAACGGCCTTTCGACCATGGTGCCTGGGTGCCGCTGTCGCTGATGTATCCGCAAGCGGAGATTCCGGTAGTCCAGGTGTCGCTGCCCAGCCAGGCCGGCCCCGCCCTGCAACTGAAGGTCGGGCAGGCGCTGGCGCAGCTGCGCGAGGAAGGCATCCTGCTGATCGGCTCGGGCAGCATCACCCATAACCTGGGCGAGCTGGACTGGCATGCGGGGCCGGATGCGGTCGAGCCCTGGGCGCTGGCGTTTCGCGACTGGGTGGTGGAGCGGCTGAAGGCGGGAGACGAGGCGGCGCTTGTGGACTATCGGCGCCAGGCGCCGTTTGCAGTGCGCAATCATCCCAGTGACGAGCACCTGCTGCCGCTGTTCTTCGCCATGGGCGCTGGCGAGCGGTTTGGCATCGTTCACCAGGGATTCACGCTGGGGGCGCTGGGGATGGATATCTATCGGTTCGACTGACGCTCTCACGCACAGAGTTACAGTGCTCGACACAGGCAAAAAAATCCCCGACCTAGGCCGGGGATTTTTCATTGCAGCGCCAGGATCAGTCCTCGCGGTAGCGGCGCAGCTTCAGCTGCTTGCCGGCCACGCGGGTGTCCTTGAGCTTGGTCAGCAGACGCTCGAGGCCGTCTTCGGGCAGCTCGATCAGGCTGAAGCTGTCACGTACCTGGATGCGGCCGATGGCGTCACGCGCCAGGCCACCCTCGTTGAGGATAGCGCCCAGCAGGTTCTTGGCGGCGATGCCGTCACGGGCACCCAGGGCGGTACGGCAACGCACACGGCCTTCGGCCAGCGGCATCGGCGCACGGCGCTCACGGTCACCACGGTCGCTGCGCTCACCACGTTCGGCACGCTCGCCAGTGCTGCGCTCACGCGGGGTGTGGGTCGGCACCAACGGCTGCTCACGCTCGACCGAAGCCAGGTCCAGCGCCTGGCCATTGGTGGCCTTGCGCAGCAGGGCCGAAGCCAGGGCACGGGCACTGCAACCCAGATCGGCGGTCAGGCGGTCGAACAGCTCGCCATGGCTGGCCTCGGACTCGGCCACCAGTGGCGCCAGGCTCTTGGTCAGCTTCTTGATGCGTGCGTCCAGCACGGCCTGCGGGTTAGGCAGGCGGGCTTCGGCAACCTTCTGCCCGGTGACACGCTCGATCACCTGCAGCATGCGGCGCTCACGCGGGGTGACCAGCAGCAGCGCACGGCCATCGCGACCGGCACGGCCGGTACGGCCGATACGGTGCACGTAGGACTCCGGATCGTACGGCATGTCGACGTTGAACACGTGGGTGATACGCGGTACGTCCAGACCACGGGCAGCGACGTCGGTGGCGACGACGATGTCCAGGCGGCCATCCTTGAGCGAGTCGATCACGCGCTCACGCTGGTTCTGGGCGATGTCGCCGTTCAGCGCGGCAGCCTTGTAGCCTTTGGCTTCCAGGGCGGCGGCCAGGTCCAGGGTGGCTTGCTTGGTACGCACGAAGGCGATCAGCGCGTCGAACTCTTCCACTTCCAGCAGGCGCAGCACGGCCGGGATCTTCTGGTCGGCGTGGACCATCAGGTGGGCCTGCTCGATCGCGGTCACGGTCTGGGTCTTGCTCTGGATCTTGACGTGCTTCGGCTCGCGCAGGTGGCGCTCGGCGATGGCACGGATCGAGGCCGGCAGGGTGGCGGAGAACAGCACGGTCTGGCGGGTTGCAGGGATGGCGTCGAAGATCACTTCGAGGTCGTCCATGAAGCCCAGCTTGAGCATTTCGTCCGCTTCGTCGAGTACCAGGTACTGAACGGTGGACAGGACTTTCTCGTCGCGGCGCAGGTGGTCGCACAGGCGGCCAGGGGTGGCCACGACGATTTGCGCGCCGTTACGAATGGCACGCAGTTGTGGGCCCATCGGGGCACCACCGTAGACAGCCACCACGTTAACGCCCGGCATCTGCTTGGCGTAGGTTTCGAAAGCGGTGGCTACTTGCAGCGCCAACTCACGGGTTGGCGCCAGGATCAGGGCTTGCGGTTCGCGCTTGCTCACGTCGATCTTGTTGAGGATCGGCAGGGCGAAGGCAGCGGTCTTGCCGGTGCCAGTCTGCGCCTGGCCGATCATGTCGTGACCGGCGAGGATGATCGGGATCGACTGATGCTGAATAGCCGAAGGCTCTTCGTAGCCGGTGGCCAGAACAGCAGCAACGATATTCGGATTGAGATCGAGAGCGGCGAATCCGCCGGTTTCCTGGGTCATGGGTCTGCCTCTAGGTGCATCCGCAAAGACCCATGCTCCAAAACTGCACATGCCTTGAAAGACCAAGCGGTCACCCAGGCAGTTTTGGCGGCGGGGATTTGCGAAAACGATTGAAAAAGGAACGTCTTGGGAAGGTCCGACTAGCGGACGCTCAGCCGAAGCTGGGTTCGGAGGATTTGCACCACCTGATTTGAGGTCCGCTAAAAGACCGGCGCGTACTATACCCGAAATTGCCATGAGCTGTGAGAAATATTTCAATCCTGATGTCCGCCACGGGGGCAGCATTGGATCCAGGCTGAATCGTTTCCTCCAAAGGCTTGCGCCGCCTCCGCAGAACTCATGTCGCCGGGCGGATTGCCTTGATCAGGTAATCCAGTGAATAACCCAGGCGTGGCGCCAGGGATTCGGCACGGGCACGCAGCGCTTGCAGATCCAAAACCTGCTCCAGGTCCGCCGGCACCAGCAGGATCACGTTACCCTCCTTCACCGGCAGCTCCCAGTAATGGCGATGGTACAGCCCGCGCAACAAGGCCGCGCCCAGTGGCTTGCCATCGTCCCCGGCCCACTGGTTGATCACCAGCCAGCCATCGGGGTTGAGCTGCTTCTGGCAGTTTTCCAGGAACCCCCAGGCCAGATGCCCGACGCCGGGGCCATAGTCGGTATACAGGTCGACGAACAGCAAGTCGGCCTTTTCGGCGCTGGGCAGCAGCTCAAGGGCATCGCCCACCCGCACGTACAGCCGCGGATCGTCGTCCAGGCCCATGAACTCCATGGCCAGGCGCGGCACGTCCGGGCGCAGTTCGATGGCCTCGACATCCTCCAGCGGCAGGAACTTCAGGCAGGCCTGGGTCAGGGTGCCGGCGCCAAGGCCGAGGAACAACGCGCTTTCCGGCTGCCCGTGGCACAGCGCGCCGACCAGCATGGCGCGGGTGTAATCGTACTCCAGCCAGCTGGGGTCGGCGGTGAAGGTGCAGCTCTGCTCGATGGCGTCGCCGAACTCGAGGAAGCGATAGTCATCCACCTCGTACACGCTGATAACGCCAAAGGCGTCCTCGACCCGTGCCAGCAGCCGCTCTTCCCGCTCCGTCGCCATCCCTACCACCTGCCCGCGCAAAACCGCCATTGTCCGCCAATGCCGGTGGTGCAACAAGCACGCGCGGGCGTACCATGGCTGGCAGGCCTCAACGACACTTATGGATAGAGCTTGCAATGACCCGACAATGGACCCCCGACAGCTGGCGCACCCTGCCGATCCAGCAGCAACCGATCTACCCCGACGCCGCGCACCTGCTGAAGGTGGAGCAGACCCTGGCCAGCTATCCGCCGCTGGTGTTCGCCGGCGAAGCCCGCGAGCTGCGCCGGCAGTTCGCCGAGGTGACCCAGGGCCGGGCGTTCCTGCTGCAGGGTGGCGACTGCGCCGAGAGCTTCGCCGAGTTCTCCGCGGCGAAGATCCGCGACACTTTCAAGGTGCTGCTGCAGATGGCCATTGTCATGACCTTCGCCGCCGGCTGCCCGGTGGTCAAGGTCGGGCGCATGGCCGGGCAGTTCGCCAAGCCACGCTCGGCCAACGACGAAACCCTCGGCGACGTCACCCTGCCCGCCTACCGTGGCGACATCGTCAACGGCATCGGCTTCGACGCGAAAAGCCGCATCCCCGACCCCGAGCGCCTGCTGCAGGCCTACCACCAGTCCACCGCCAGCCTCAACCTGCTGCGCGCCTTCGCCCAGGGCGGCTTTGCCGACCTGCACCAGGTGCACAAGTGGAACCTCGATTTCATCGCCAACTCGGCGCTGGCCGACAAGTACCACCAGTTGGCCAACCGCATCGACGAAACCCTGGCCTTCATGCGCGCCTGCGGCCTGGACACAGCGCCGCAACTGCGTGAAACCAGCTTCTTCACCGCCCACGAAGCGCTGCTGCTCAACTATGAAGAAGCCTTCGTGCGCAGCGACAGCCTGACCGGCGACTACTACGACTGCTCGGCGCACATGCTATGGATCGGCGACCGCACCCGCCAGCTCGACGGCGCCCACGTCGAGTTCCTGCGCGGCGTGCACAACCCGATCGGGGTCAAGGTCGGCCCGAGCATGAACCCCGAAGAGCTGATCCGCCTGATCGACGTGCTCAACCCGGACAACGACCCGGGCCGCCTGAACCTGATCGTACGCATGGGCGCCGGCAAGGTCGGCGACCATCTGCCGGGGCTGATCCGCACCGTGCAGCGCGAAGGCCGCCAGGTGCTGTGGAGCTCGGACCCGATGCATGGCAACACCATCAAGGCCAGCAGCGGCTACAAGACACGCGACTTTGCGCAGATCCTCGATGAGGTCAAGCAGTTCTTCCAGGTGCACCAGGCCGAAGGCAGCCACGCCGGTGGCATCCATATCGAAATGACCGGGCAGAACGTCACCGAGTGCATCGGCGGCGCCCGGCCGATCACCGAAGACGCGCTCTCCGACCGCTACCACACCCACTGCGACCCGCGCATGAACGCCGACCAGTCGCTGGAACTGGCCTTCCTGATCGCCGAAACCCTTAAGCAGGTACGCCGCTGAGCAACGCCTGACGCAGCCGGCTGCCCTCGGCGCGGGGGCAGTTGAGCTGCACCTGCGCCAGGCCCAGCCAGTTGGCCAGCCTCTGCAGGCTGAGCGCCAACGCCTGGTAGCCCGCCTCGTCCAGCCCCGTCGCCTCTTCGTGCACCGCATGCACCGCCAGACGTCCGTGGGCGCGTTCGGCACGCAGGTCCAGGCGCGCGGCAATGCGCCCGTCGTGCAGGAACGGCAGCACGTAGTAGCCGTACACCCGCTTGTGCGCGGGGGTGTAGATCTCCAGGCGATAGCGGAAATCGAACAGGCGCTCGGTACGCTCGCGCGCCCAGACCAATGAATCGAACGGCGACAGCAAGGCGCTGACTTCGATGCGTCGGGGAATCCGTGGCACGTCCGCGACATAGGCCGGCTGTTTCCAGCCCTGCACGGCGCAGGCCTGCAGGCGCCCGTCCTCGACCAGAACAGCCAGGGCGGCCTTGCTCTGCTGCGGCGAGAGGCGAAAGTAATCACGCAGATCCTGTTCGGTGGCCACGCCCAGGGCGCCGGCGGCGTGCAGCAGCAAGCCCTGGTGCGCTTCAGCCTCGCTGGGCGGGGCCTGATCGAGGATGGCCGCCGGCAGCACCCGCTCGGGCAGGTCGTACAGGCGCTCGAAACCGCGACGCCCGGCCACCGTGACCTCGCCAGCGGCGAACAGCCATTCCAGCGCGTGCTTTTCTTCGCTCCAGTCCCACCAGGGGCCGGCGCGTTCTTGGCGGGAGGACAGGCTGCCGGCGCCCAGCGCGCCTTGGTCGCGCACCGCCGCCAGCACTCGCTCGATCACCTCGCGCCGCTCGCGGCCGAAGGCGGCCAATTGCCGGTAGATGCCCTTGCCGTCGGCGGCGTGGGCCATGCGCCAACGCATCAGCGGGTACAACGCCAGCGGCAGCAGCGAGGCTTCGTGGCCCCAGTATTCGAACAGCCTGCGCTGGCGGCGTTGGCCCCAGGCGAGCTGGTCCAGCAGGCCGTGCGGGTAGTCGCCCAGGCGCGAGAACAGCGGCAGGTAGTGTGAACGCACCAGGGCATTGACCGAGTCGATCTGCACCACGCCCAGGCGCTGAAACATGCGCGTGAGGCTGGCCAGGGTCGGCGGGCTGCCGGGCGACTTGCCGAAACCCTGGGCGGACAGGGCCAGGCGGCGGGCCTGGGCGAGGGACAGGCTGAAGGACATGAGGTGGCTCCGTCTGGTGTCCAGACAGTAAAGACGCAATCGCGGGGCAAGCCCGCTCCCACGCATCTTTGTGGGAGCGGGCTTGCCCCGCGATTGGAACCACCTTCATTTCCGCAACGGGTCCTCCCAGAAATGCCGGTCGGCTTCCTGCTGGATGTCCGCCCGCGACAACCCAAGATCGTGCAGCGTGGCATCGCTCAGACGCGCCAGCTCGTCGCGCTGGCGGTGCAATTCGAACCAGCGCAGCACCAGCCCGCTGGCGTCGTGCCACAGATGGCCCAGGGATGCGGCCGGTTGGTGAGCTACGTTGAAATGACCTTTCATCATGACGCCCTCCTTGTGGATGGCTCCAGTCTCGTCCCAGGCCTAAGATCAATCCAACGAATGTTTCTGATGCCATGCATCTCGGAGATTGATGCCATGTCCCAGTATCAGAGTCTCGACGCCGAGGTGCTGCGCACCTTCGTCGCCATTGCCGAGCAAGGTGGTTTCACCCGCGCCGGCGAAGTGGTCAACCGCACCCAGTCGGCGGTGAGCATGCAGATGAAGCGCCTGGAGGAGGACATCCTGCAGCGCCAGCTGTTCGAGCGCGACGGCCGCCAGGTGCGCCTGACCGCCGAGGGCCAGGTGCTGCTGGGCTATGCGCGGCGCATCCTCAAGCTGCATGGCGAGGTATTCAACACCCTGCGCATGCCGCACATGGTCGGGGTGGTGCGCATCGGCACGCCGGACGACTACGCCATGCGCTACCTGCCGGGCATTCTCACCCGCTTTGCCCAGGCCTACCCGCTGATCCATGTCGAGGTGCATTGCGATTCGTCCAAGCAGTTGATGCTGCGCCAGGACCTGGACCTGACCATCGTCACCCGCGAGCCCGGCAACGAGGTCGGCCAGCTGCTGCGCCAGGAGCGCCTGGTGTGGGCCGCGGCCAAGGGCTTCTGCCCGCAAGAGCAGCGGCCCATGCCGCTGGCGCTGTTCAACACCGACTGCTTTTGCCGCGCCTGGACCTGCAATGCCCTGGAGCGCCACGGCATCGAGTACCGTATTGCCTACACCAGCCCGAGCCTGGCGGCGATCTTCGCCATCGTGCAGGCGGGGCTGGCGGTGACCGCGCAGTTGCACAGCCTGGTTGGCGGCGAACTGCGCATCCTCGGCGAGGACGACGGCCTGCCGCAGTTGCACATGGCCAATGTGATGCTGCTGCGTAACGACCAGCAGCATTCACCGATTACCGACTGCATGGCCGAGTACATTGTCGAAGGGTTCAAGTAAGCCGAGGACGCTTCGCGCCCTTTTCGCCGGCAAGCCGGCTCCCACAGATGGCAATGGGCTCTGCAGCCCCTTACGCTCAGAGCTCGAACCCGAGCATCACCGCGCACACCACCAGAAACACACAGAACATCGAGCGCAGTACCTTTTCCGGCAACGCATGGGCCAGCTTCACCCCCCAGCTGATGCTCAGCAACCCACCTACCGCCAACGGCACCCCGATGCTCCAGTCCACGCTCTGGTGCAGGCCGTAGGTCAGCAGGGTCACCGCGGTGCTCGGCGCCGCCAATGCCAGCGACAACCCCTGGGCCACCACCTGGGTGGTGCCGAACACGGAGGTCAATATCGGCGTGGCCACCACCGCGCCACCCACGCCGAACAGCCCGCCCATGGTCCCGGCAAAGCTGCCCAGCACGCCCAGCCATGGCCAGGGATAGCGCAGCTGGTTGCTCGGCGGCTTCACCGGCAGGCACATGCGCGCCACGTTCCACAACGCCAGGGCCACCAGGAAACCGACGAAATACAGGCGCATCGACTGGGCATCGATGCCCACTGCCCAGATCGACCCCAGCCAGGCGAACAAAAAGCTGCACAACGACAGCGGCACGGCATGGCGCAACTCGATGCGGTTGCGCTGGTGATAGCGCCACAACGCAAGCAGCACGTTGGGCACCACCATCACCAGGGCGGTGCCCTGGGCCAGTTGCTGGTCAAGGCCGAACAGCACCCCCAGCGCCGGGATCGCGATCAACCCGCCACCAATACCGAAGAGGCCACCCACAGTGCCCAGGGCGGCACCCAACACGATATACATCAACCACTCGATCATCCGGGCCTCATCCGCCTGTTTTCAGAGAATGCCGGCATGCTACCCAGTCACGGCTGGCGGGGAAACGCACAGCAGCGCACAATGGCTTTGCGTAATCCGCAAAAGCAGAGCCATCATGAGCCCCGATATCCTCACCGAACAACTGAGCCTGTTCCTCGATGTGCTGGAGACCGGCAGCTTCTCCGCCGCCGCCCGTCGCCATCCGCTCACGCCTTCGGCCGTGGCCAGGCGCATCGACAGCCTGGAAAACGCGGTGGGCAGCCGGCTGTTCTCGCGCAGCACCCATGCGGTGCGCGCCACGCCGGCCGGCAATGCGTTCGCCGAACGGGCCCGGCGCATCATCGAGGAACTGCGCCTGGCCCGGGCCGAGGCGGTATCCCTGAGCAACGCCCCCGAAGGGCTGATCCGCATCGACGCCCCGGCCGCTTTCGGCCGGCGTCACCTCGCTCCGGCCATCGCTGACTTCCTGGTCGCCTACCCCGGGCTCGACGTGCAACTGCGCCTGATCGACAGTTTCGTTGACCTGCACGGCAGCCACCTGGGCGAAGTCGACCTGGTGCTGCGCGCGGGGCCCCTGGCCGACACGCGCCTGGTGGCCACGCCACTGGCCTATATGGTGCGGATCGCCTGCGCCAGCCCGGCGTACCTGGCCAATCGCGGCGTTCCGGCCTGCCCCAGCGAGCTGCCTGGGCATGACGGCCTCGACTGGGACGGCCTGGCGCCACCGTTCGCCTGGCGCTTCGAGGTCGACGGCCAGACCCGCCTGTACCGCCCGACGCGCATGCGCATGGCCGCCAACAATGCCGAGACGCTGCTGTTCGGTGCCTTGGCCGGGCTGGGCATCGCCCACCTGCCGACCTGGCTGGTCAGCGACTACCTGCTGCGCGGCGAACTGCTCCCCCTGTTCTGCGACAACGGCCTGCCGGCCCCCGAAACCAGCGGGATTTATGCACTGCGCCTTGAACATGAAACGAACTCTCGCAGCCGCTTGCTGCTCGAATTCCTCAAGAGCCGTTTCAGCCCGGTGCCGCCCTGGGACCTGGCGCTGAGAAGCGAGCTGCGCTGGCAATGAGCGCACCAAGCTTTGGCGTGCTAGATTTTATTACTCACCGATTCCAAGGACCTGCATGAACGCCGACACCCAAGCCCCCTGCGACGCGCTGCTGCTGGACAACCAGGTCTGCTTCGCCCTGCACTCGACCTCGTTGCTGATGACCAAGGTCTACAAGCCTTTGCTGCAGGCCCTGGGCCTGACCTACCCGCAGTACCTGGCCATGCTCGTGCTGTGGGAGCAGGACGGCCTGACCGTGGGCGAGATCAGCCAGCGCCTGCTCACCGACCCCGGCTCCCTGACCCCGCTGCTCAAGCGCCTGGAAAGCGAAGGCCTGCTCAAGCGCAGCCGCAGCCGCGAGGACGAACGGGTGGTGCTGGTGCAACTGACCGACAAGGGCCGCGCCCTGCAGGCCGAAGCCCAGCGCGTGCCGCAATGCATCCTGCAGGCCAGCGGCCACAGCGCCGAGCAGTTGCGCAAGCTGCAAGCCGACCTGCTCACCCTGCGCGCGCAGCTGCAAGAAAACCTCTGACGTCTATGCTGTGAGAGGGCTGTTCAGATGAATGGTCGAATATTTAACTTGCGCACTAAATAATTGCGCACTAAATTAAGCCCATACCCACTCAGCGCCGACGGCGCACAGCACCCAAGCGAGGCTCAAGATGCAAAAGGTCACTCCGCTGTACATCGCAGAAGCCACTTCCACCGGTGGTCGTGATGGCAAATCCCGCTCCAGCGACGGCAAGCTGGAAGTCAAGCTGAGCACCCCGAAAGAGCTGGGCGGCGCCGGAGGTGAAGGCACCAACCCCGAGCAGATGTTCGCCGCCGGGTACTCGGCCTGCTTCATCGGCGCATTGAAGTTCGTTGCCGGTCAGGAGAAAAAAGCCCTGCCGGCGGACGCCTCGATCACCGCCAAGGTCGGCATCGGCCAGATCCCCGGCGGTTTCGGCCTGGACATCGACCTGCACATCAACCTGCCTGGCCTGGCCCAGGCCGACGCCGAAGGGCTGGTGGAGAAGGCGCACAAGGTCTGCCCGTACTCCAACGCCACCCGCGGCAATGTGGATGTGCGCCTGCATGTGACGGTGTGAATGCCATCGCGGAGCGAGCCGACTTGCCCCGCGATGAAGGCGCCACGGTTCACGAGCACAAAAAAACCCGGCCAAGGCCGGGTTTTTCGTGCTCATCGCAAGAAGGATTACTTCTTGGAACGGCCCTTGAAGCTGTTGTCGCGAGTGTCGATGTCGATCCACTCGTCGATCTGGATGAAGTCGGCAACCTGGATCTCGGTACCGTTCTTCAGCTTGGCAGGCTTCATGACCTTGCCCGAGGTGTCGCCACGTGCGGCGTTCTCGGTGTAGACAACCTGGCGGCTGATGGTGGTCGGCAGTTCTACCGATACCAGGCGGCCTTCGAAGAAGACGGCTTCGCAGATGTCTTCCATGCCTTCTTCGATGTACGGCAGAACGGCGTCGATGTCTTCGGCGTTCAGTTCGTACATGGTGTAGTCGGTGGTGTCCATGAAGGTGTACGAGTCACCGCTGATGAACGACAGGGTCGCTTCTTTGCGATCCAGGATCACGTCGTCCAGCTTGTCGTCCGCACCGTATACGGTTTCGGTCTTGTAGCCGGTCAGCAGGTTCTTCAGCTTGGTCTTCATGATCGCGCTGTTACGGCCCGACTTGGTGAACTCAGCTTTCTGAACCAGCCACGGGTCGTTGTCGATCCGCAGTACGGTACCGGGTTTCAGTTCTTTACCAGTTTTCATTACGAAGTATCCGAATCTGGATGGATTTATAAAAATCGAGGCCGCGTATCATAGCGAATTTCGGTAAAACTGTACCAGCCTCGTGGCAAGGTCCGGCCGAGCGGCCTGCGTGGCCTGCCACTGGCGGGCATGTTCGCGCACTTCCTCCCAGTGTGGCTGCAGCGCCTGCCAGGCCTGCCCCATCGGGCGGTCCATGTTCCAGGCCCGCCACAGCTCGCTAAGCGCCTGCCCGGCGGCGGCCGACAACCCATGGCAATAAAGGGCGAGGAATGCTTCGAGCTTTTCCCAATGGGCGTTCTCTTCCTGGATGTAGATGTGCCACAGCATCGGCACCCCAGCCCATTGCGCCCGCACGAACGAGTCCTCGCCGCGCACGGCGTTGAAATCGCAGCTCCACAGCAGCCGGTCGTAGTCGTCCTGGCTGACAAAAGGCAGCACCTGGACCGTCAAGGCGCCGCGCCGATGCAGCGCCCCCACGGCCAAGTCCGCCTCGCCCAGCCAGTGGCCGAGGTCGCCCAGAATGCGCCCCTGCGGTACCAGCAGGTGGCTGGGGTGCGCGCCTTCGGCCAGTACGTCGAGCCAGTTGCCCAACTGTGGATTCTCGTAGGCGAACAGCGAGATCAGACGCGCCCCGGCCTCGGGGTGGACGCCCAGCCCTGCCAGGAACCTCGCCCGCTCGTCAGGCGCCTGGCGGAACGCCTGGCAACGGGGCAGCAAGGCCGCTTCGCGCAGCAGGCCACCGGTCTTCTCGGTGAAACCCGGGAAGAAAAAGAACTTGCGCAACCCATTGGCCTGGGGCGACGGCAAGCCATGGCAGCCATCCACCCAGTCTTCGGCACTGAGGTAGTCCAGGTTCAGCCACAAGGGCGGCGTGGCCTGCTCGCCCATGGCCTCGACATAAGCCTGCGGTAGCTGGCAGGCGAAGGCGCCCACCACAACCTGCGCCGGCTCCGCGCCTTGCCACGTGGCCGGCCAGTGGCGTACCTCGACGCCCTGCCGCCACTGCTGCTCGGCTTGGCTGTCGGCCTCTGGGCACAGGCGCACGAAGGCTTGCAGGTCATCCACCCACAGGCGCACGGCCAGGTCATGCTCGCTCGCCAGCTGGCGCGCCAGGCGCCAGGTGACGCCGATGTCGCCATAGTTGTCGACGACCGTGCAGAAGATGTCCCAGGTGGTTTTCATCGCCACGTTCCGTTACCTGCGGAAAAAAGACCGCGGATTTTGCTGAAAAATGCCGGCCAACAAAAGCGCGGCACTGAAAATACCTGCCGCGGCATGCGAGAATGGCGCCCTCGCCCCGCCTGCCAGGAGGCCATCATGCCCCGCCCCCGTGAATTGAAGATCACCCTGAAACCGGTGCAACTGGTGCTGTGCGTCGCCCTCGGCCTGTGGCTCGGCGCAGTAGCGATCGCCGTGAGCCTGTGGCTGGCCCTGCACCTGTGGCCACAGCAGGTGCAACCGCTGGTCGAGGCCACCGCCCCCGCGCAGGTCTTGCATGCGCCAACCGCTCCTCCAGCGCCACCGGCCGATGCCCAGGCGCAGATGTTCGAACATTACAAAGACATCCTGCACAAGCAGGAATTGCAGCAGGCCGCCGAGGCCGCCCAGGGCAACCCGCGCAACCTGAGCAGCCCCAAATGCCAGTTCTGGCTGCAGCAGAACCGCACCGCGCCGACCGACAAGAGCCAGGCCAACGTGCTGGAGTTCTGCTACTGACCATGGACAAGGCCACCCTGCTGCAGCGCATCGTCACCACCCTCGAGCACGACATGGAGGTGCTGCGCCGCGCCGCCCAGACCGCCTACGAGGCAGCCACCGCCGAAGAGAATATCGCCGAGAACAAATACGACACCCTTGGGCTCGAGGCCTCGTACCTGGCCACCGGGCAGGCTCGACGCACCGCCGAGATCCGCCAGGCGCTGCAGACCTATCAGCAACTGGTGCCACGCGACTATGACCCGGCGCGGGGGATCCAGGTCGGCTGCCTGGTGACCCTGGAGGACGAACAGGGGCAGCGTCGCAGGCTGTTCCTCGGGCCCGAAGGCGCCGGCTTGAAGATTGGTGAGGGAGAGGCGCTGGTGACGGTGATCACACCTCGCGCACCGCTAGGCCAGCAGCTGGTCGGCAAGCGCGTGGATGACGAAGTACGCCTGGTGCTGGCTGGGGTGGCCCAGGTGCAGTTCATCATCGATATCGCCTGACCGGGCGTTATCGCTGCAAGGCATCGAAGCGCTGTGCCAGCCCCTGCTCGGCAAACTGCTCCACCACGAAATCGATGAAGGCGCGGGTCTTGCCCGGCAACAGTTTGCGCTCGGCGTAGTACAGGCTGATGTGCCCATCGTCAACGTACCAGTCCGGCAGCACCCGGCACAGCCGGCCTGAGGCCAGGTAAGGCAAGGCGAACGGCAGGCTGACCAGGGCGATGCCCAGGCCCTGCTCGGCCACCGCGCAGGCAGCGTCCGAATCGCTCATGGTCAGGCGCTGGGGCAGCTGCAGCGGCTGTTGCTCCTGCCAGCGACTGGTCAGCGGCCAGCTGCGCACCCTGCCGGTCTGCGGCGAGCGGATGAGGATGCCGGCGCAATCCTGCAACTGCTCCGGCCGGTCGATCGGCCCGTGCTGACGCACATAGCCCGGCGAGGCCACCAGCACCCGGTGCGCAGGCGTCAGCTTGCGTGCCACCACCCCAGGCGGCAGCTCGAAACCACCGCCGAGGGCGGCGTCGAAACCCTGGCCGATCAGGTCGACCTGGCGGTTGTCGAAATGCCAGTCCGCCGTCACCGCCGGATAGCGGGCCAGGAACTCGCCCAGCAACGGCAACACGTACAGGCGCCCGAACACCGTACCCATGCTGACCCGCAGCACGCCCGAGGGGTGGCCTTCGCAGTTGGCCAGATTGGCCACGGCATACTGGATGGTGCGAAAACTCTCGCTCACCTCGGCCAGAAAACGCTGCCCGGCCTCGGTCAGGGTCAGTTTGCGCGTGCTGCGCAGGAACAGGCGCACACCAAGCCGCGCCTCCAGCTGGGCGACGTTCTTGCCGACCGCCGCGGGGGTGAGCGAAAGGCGCCTGGCCGCTTCGGCAAAGCTGCCGACTTCGGCGCTGCGGATGAAGCATTCCAGGCTGCTGAAGGATTCCATCGCGGCCATTGCCAACTCCTGGTTTATTCTGACTAGCGTGATTGCCATCTTATCAATAGGTAATCGAGCGTCGATACTGTGTCCATCCAAGGCATCCGGCCTTGCTTGAACGCAGGAGATCAGCATGTCCCAAGCACTTCCCCTCACCGGCAAGGTGGCCCTGGTCCAGGGCGGCTCCCGCGGTATCGGCGCGGCCATAGTCCGCCGCCTGGCCCGCGACGGCGCCAAGGTCGCCTTCACCTATGTCAGCTCGAGCGCCAGCGCCGAGGCCTTGGCGGGTGAGATCAACAGCGGCGGCGGCCAAGCCCTGGCCCTGCGCGCCGACAGCGCCGACATCCAGGCCGTGCAGCAGGCCGTGTCCGACACCGCGAAAGCCTTCGGCGGCCTGGATATCCTGGTCAACAACGCTGGCGTGCTGGCGGTGGCGCCGGTCGCCGAGTTCGACCTGGCCGACTTCGACCGGCTGCTGGCGGTCAATGTGCGCAGCGTGTTCGTGGCCACCCAGGCGGCGGTGAAGTACATGGGCCAGGGTGGGCGGGTCATCAACATCGGCAGTACCAACGCCGAGCGCATGCCGTTCGCCGGTGGCGCGCCCTATGCCATGAGCAAGTCGGCGCTGGTCGGCCTGACCAAGGGCCTGGCCCGGGACCTGGGGCCGCAGGGGATCACCGTCAACAATGTGCAGCCTGGGCCGGTGGACACCGACATGAACCCGGCCAGTGGCGAGTTCGCCGAGAGCCTGATCCCGCTGATGGCTATCGGGCGCTATGGCCAGGCGGACGAGATCGCCAGCTTCGTGGCCTATCTGGCGGGGCCTGAGGCCAGCTACATCACAGGGGCGAGCTTGCTGGCCGATGGTGGGTTTGCGGCCTGATGCGTAATTGCCTGTTTCGGCCTCATCGCCGACAAGCCGGCTCCCACAGGTACGGCGCCGCTTTCAAGAACCGCGCCGCACCTGTAGGAGCCGGCTTGCCGACGATGGGTTATCCACCGTTCGCCAGCAGCTGTTCTTCGAGTACGTCCAGAAATGCCCGCGCCGCCGGCGTGGGGCTGGGCGACCACACCGCGTACAGGTGCCGCACCGGCGCATCCACCAGCGGCACCCTGGCGACATCCTTGAAGCCCCGAGCGATACGCTCGGGGACCAGGCCCACGGCCATGCTCCGCTGCACGAACTTCTCCACCAGGCGGATATGGCCTATCTCGAACTGCACCCGATGTCGCAACCCTGCCGCCTGGAACGCCTCGTCGGTCTGCCGACGCGCCCCGGTGCCCTCGGGAAAGTCCACCAGCACCTCGTCGGCCAGCTCGGCCAGGGCCAGCTGAGCCCTGCCCGCCAACCGATGACCAGGTGGCAGCACTGCCACTAACTCCTCCCGCGCCAGCAGACGATGCTGCACGCCATGCAGCGCCTCGCCCTGCCACAGGCCGATGAAGCCCACGTCCAGGCGCCGCTCGCAGACGTCCGTGACCAGCAACTCGCTCTTGGCGGTCAACCAGCACACGTCCACATCAGGGTAGCGCTCATGAAACACCACCAGCAGATCGACCAGGTCCAGCGCGGTGAGCGAGCTGATCTCGCCGATCGACAAACGTCCACGCACCTGCCCGCAGGCGGCGGCGACATCCTCGGCCACCCGCCGCGCCGCCGCCACCGCTGGCCGCGCGCTGAGCACGAAGGCTTCGCCGGCAGGGGTCAGGCGCACCCGCCGCGAACTGCGCTCGAACAGGCTTACCCCCAACTGTGCCTCCAGCCGTGCCACCTGATGGCTGAGGGCCGATTGCACCACGTGGCAGCGTTCGGCGGCGCGGGTGAAACTGCCGGTGTCGGCCACGGCCAAGGCGTATTCGAGCTGCTTCAGGTTCATCGATCTATCTGTTTTAGAGATTGATAAGCTGATAACTATACATTGGCTTCATGAATGACACTTCCTGATACTTGTCGCCACAAAACCTTGCCTGCAACGAGACTGCCCATGAAATCCCCGACTCTGAGTCGCGCCCTGATCCTGCTGATGGCCACCGCCACCGGCCTGGCTGTCGCCAGCAACTACTACGCCCAGCCCCTGCTGCACAGCATCGCCGAGCAGTTCGGCCTGAGTACCGCCAGCGCCGGCACCATCGTCATCGCCGCCCAGCTCAGCTACGGCGCCGGGCTACTGCTGCTCGCGCCACTGGGCGATCTGTTCGAGCAACGACGGCTGATCGTCACCATGGTGCTGATCGCCACCGCCGGGCTGGTGATCAGCGCCTGCGCGCCAAGCCTGCCGTGGCTGTTGTTCGGCACGGCGCTGACCGGACTGTTCTCGGTAGTAGCCCAGGTGCTGGTACCCATGGCCGCCGCGCTCAGTGCGCCGGATCAACGCGGCCGCGCCGTGGGCACGCTGATGAGCGGCCTGTTGCTGGGCATCCTGCTGGCGCGCACCGCCGCCGGCTTCATGGCCGAGCTGGGCGGCTGGCGCAGCATCTACGTGCTGGCCGCGGTGTTGATGGCCATCAGTACCCTCGCCCTGTACCGCAGCCTGCCGCAACACCACAGCCACGCCGGTTTGAAATACCCGGCGCTGATCGGCTCGGTGTTCCGCCTGTTCGTCGAAGAACCGGTGCTGCGCCTGCGCTCGCTGCTGGGCTTGCTGGCGTTCAGCCTGTTCGCGCTGTTCTGGACACCGCTGGCATTCCTGTTGAGCGAGGCGCCCTACTATTACTCCGACGCGGTGATCGGCCTGTTCGGCCTGGCCGGGGCGATCGGCGCACTGGCGGCGAACTGGGCCGGACGCCTGGCCGACCGCGGCAAAGGCTCGCTGGGCACCACCGTGGGGCTGGTGGCGCTATTGCTGTCGTGGGTGCCGCTGGGGTTTGCACAGAGCTCGCTGATGGCATTGCTGGTGGGCGTGCTGTTGCTCGACCTGGCGGTGCAACTGGTGCACGTGAGCAACCAGAACGCGGTGATCGTGCTGCGCCCCGAGGCGCGCACGCGGCTCAATGCCGGTTATATCACCTGCTACTTCATCGGCGGAGCGCTGGGGTCGCTGCTGGGCACGCAGCTGTTCGAGGTGCATGGCTGGGATGGGATCGTGGTTGCCGGCCTGGTGATCGGTGCGCTGGCGCTGCTGGTGTGGGGGCTGGCTGAGCGCAGGCGTGGGAAGGCAGTGGTGCCAGCCTGAAAGTATTTTGCTGACAACACCGGCCTCATCGCCGGCAAGCCGGCTCCCACAGGGTATCGCGCAACATTTGTGGGAGCCGGCTTGCCGGCGATGAGGCCTGCGCAGAAGTCAGGGCTTGCCTTCGATGAACGCTTCGTCCACCCGCGCCAGTTGCGTCTCGCTCAACACCCCCGCCTGGTAATGCAGCTTGATCCACGCCAGCAGGTAGTCGTAGCGTGCCTGGGCCAGGTCGCGGCGGGTGGTGGCCAGTTGCTGTTCGGCGTTGAGCACATCCAGGTTCACCCGTTCGCCACCTTGCACGCTCTTGCGTGTGGACACCACCAGCGCCTCGGCCGCCACCAGCGCCCGCTCGTAGGCACGCAACTGGCTGGCGCCGGACTGGCAGGCGTTGTACTGCTTGCGCAGCTCGATCAAGGCGCTGCGGGTGTTGCCGTCGAGCTCGTACTCGGCCTGCTCCAGATGCCGACTGGCCTGGCGGGTCGAAGCCAGCACCCCGCCCCCGGCGAAGATCGGCACGCTGACTTCAATGCCCACGGTGTTGGTGTCATAGCGCTGGTTGTAGGTGTTGCCGCTGTCCGACTCCTGGCGCCGCGAAGTAGCGAACGCGGTGACCTTGGGCAGGTGCCCGGCACGATTGCGCTCGACCTCGTAGCGCGCCACTTCCAGGGCCTGGCGCGATGACGACAGTTGCGGGTTGTTGGCCAGGGCCCGCTCCTGCCAGGCCTCGTAGCCGCTGGGGTCGACCACTGGCAGGGCGAAGCCCAGCCGCAGCGGCGCCAGGTCCTCGACCCGCACCGCCGGCTCGCCAATCAGCGCGCCCAGTTCGCGCAGCGCGGCATCCTGTTCGTTACGCGCCTTGATTTCCTCGGCATCGGCCAACTCGTAGCGGGCCTGGGCTTCGAGAATATCGGTGCGCGTGCCTTCGCCTGCGTCGAACAGCCGCTGGTTCTGCTGGAACTGCTGGCGGTAGGCCTGCTTGCTGGCGACGCTGATGGCAATCTGGTCCTGGGCGAACAGCGCCTGGGTGTAGCTGGTCATCACCCGCACCAGCAGTTGCTGGCTCTGGTCGCGGAAGCTCTCGTCGGCGAACAGCGCCTGGGCCACGCCCTTGCGATAGCTCGAATAGGCTTCATAGTCGAACAGCGGCTGCTGGAGGATGAAGGTCGAGCCCATGCTGTTGTAGGTGCGGTCTTCCTTTTGCCGGCGTGAATCGCCGAGGTAGCGCACCTCGGAATCGTTGCGGCCCTTGTTGTAGCTGTACGACAGGCTGGGCAGCAGGCCGGCGCGGCCGATGGCGCGGTATTCCTGGCCGGCCTCGCGGGCCTTGAACGCCGCGAGGTAGGTCGGGTCGCGGCGCAGGGCCTGCTCGTATACCTGGAACGGCCCCATGGCGGCCTGGGCGGCGGTCGGCAGCCAGGCGCAGGCCAGCAGCAGCCCGATCAGTGGGAACTTCTTCACTGGCGGTCCTTATTGTTCGGTCAAGGCGGTGCCTGCACGGTCGAGCAGGGGTTTGAACAGGTAGTTGAGCAGCGAGCGCTCGCCGGTACGCACGAACAGCTCGGCGGGCATGCCCGGGCGGATCGCCAGCCCCTCGAGACGCGCCAGCGCTTCTTCGCTGACGGTGCTGCGCAGCACGTAGTACGGCTGGCCGCTGCGCTCGTCGATCAGCTGGTCGGCCGACACCAGCGCCACCTCCCCGGTCACCCGCGGCGTGCGGTTCTGGTTGAAGGCGGTGAACAGGATGTCCACCGGCAACTGCGGTGCCACCTTGTCCACCAGGTTCACCGGCAGGCGCCCTTCCACTTCCAGCGCGGTGCCCTGGGGCACGATTTCCAGCAGGGTATCGCCGGCCCGCACCACGGCGCCTTCGGTGTGCACGCCAAGGTTTACCGCGATGCCGTCGGCCGGGGCGATGATCTCGCTGTGCTGCAGCTCAAAGTGCGCGGAGTTGAGCTGCTGCTCCAGGGTCGCGGCCTTGACCTGGGCTTCGGCCAGCTGACTGCGCACCTCTTTCTGGTATTCCTCGCGGCGCTGCTGCAAGTTGAGCCGGGCTTCGACGATCACCTGCTCCAGGCGCGCGCTTTCGCCGGCGTTCTGCGCCAGGTCGCGCTGCACCTGTGACAGCTGGCGCTGATATTCCAACACGCGGTTGCGCGGGATATAGCCCTCGCCGGCCAACGGGCGCAGGCTGTCGAGCTGCTCGCGCAACGAGTCGGCCTGGGCCTGCAGGTCGCCGCGCGCCCGGCGCATGCCGGTCAGCTGGGCCTGAGAGCCGTCGATGCTGGCAGCCAGGGCGCCCTGCTCGCGGGCCTGGGCCTGACGGCGGCTGTCGAACAGCTGGCGCTGGCCTTCGAGGATCAGCACCAGACGGGCGTCGGCGTCTTCGAGCAGCTCCGCGGGAAACTGCACCTGGCCGAGGTTGTCACGCTCGCTCTGCCAGCGTGCCAGGGCGGCGCGGGTCATGCGGTACTGGGCCTGCAGCGCATCGACGTCGGCCTGCACCTGGGTGCGGTCGAGGCGGAACAGCGGCTCGCCCTGGCGCACCAGCTGGCCTTCGCTGACCAGGATGCGGCTGACCACGCCCGCGCCCATGGACTGCACCGCCTTGCGCTTGCCCGACACCACCACGGTACCTTGCACCGGCACGCCCTGATCGAGCGGGGCGAGGCTGGCCCAGGCCATGAAACCGCCGAAACCGACCAGGGTCAGCCACCACCCCAGGCGGACATGGAAACGGGCATCACGGGTGTGCTGGCTCATGCGCCACCTCCGGCTTGCAGGGGTCGTTGCGCCGGGGCCTGGCCCATGGCGTGGAGGATATCGCGAGCCGGGCCGAAGCCCTGCATACGCCCTTCGTTCATCACCAGCAGTTTGTCGGCCTGGGCCAGCGCTGCGCTGCGGTGGGTCACCAGCACCACGGTGCGGCCCTGGGCCTTGAGCTGGACGATGGCGTTGGCCAGGGCGGCTTCACCGTGGCTGTCGAGGTTGGAGTTGGGTTCGTCGAGCACGATCAGCCGGGCATCGCCATACAGGGCGCGGGCCAGGGCGATGCGCTGCTTCTGGCCGCCGGAAAGGTCCACCCCCTCCTCGCCCAGGCGCGTGTCGTAGCCCTGGGGCAGGCGCAGGATCAGGTCATGCACGCCCGCCAGGCGCGCCGCCTCGACCACCTTGATGCCATCCAGTTCGCCAAAGCGGGCGATGTTCTCGGCGATGCTGCCGCGCAGCAACTCGATGTTCTGCGGCAGATAGCCGATGTGCGGACCCAACGCGTCGCGGTCCCATTGGCTGAGCTCGGCGCCATCGAGGCGCACATGGCCGCCGAGGGTCGGCCAGACGCCGACCAGCACCTTGGCCAGGGTCGACTTGCCCGACCCCGAAGCACCCAGCACGCCGAGCAGTTCACCCGGCGCCAGGGCGAAGTTCACCTGTTGCAGGGTGGCCAGGTTACGCCCGGGCGGGCCAGCGCTGACCTGCTCCACCGCCAGTTGCCCGGTGGGCACCGGCAAGGGCATCGGCGTCGGCGGCTCGGGGTGTTCGCGCAGCAGCCCGTCCAGGCGCTGGTAGGCCAGCTGCGCGCCGCTCCACTGCTTCCACACCGCGATCAACTGGTCGATCGGCGCCAGCACCCGGCCCATGAGGATGGAGCCGGCGATCATCATGCCCGGGGTCATCTGCCCCTCGATCACCAGCAGCGCGCCCAGCCCCAGCACCAGCGATTGCAGGCACAGACGCAGGCCCTTGCTGGTGGCGGTGATCACCGCCGAGGTGTCGCTGGCCTTGTTCTGCAGGTCGAGGAAGCGCCCGTGCAAGCTGTACCAGCGCTGGCGCAGGGCACCGAGCATGCCCATGGCCTGGATGCTTTCGGCGCTCTGCAACTGGCTGCCGGCCAGTTGCGTCGACTGCTGCTGGAAGCCACTGGCCTCGGCCAGGGTGGCATGGGTGAGGCGCTCGTTGAGGATCGCCAGGGCGATCAGCAGCAGCGCGCCGACCGTGGCCATCACGCCCAGCCAGACGTTGAAGGCGAAGATCACCGCCAGGTAGATGGGGAACCAGGGCGCATCGAAGAAGGCGAACAGCGCGGGGCCGGTGATGAACTGACGCAGTTGGGTGAGGTCGCCCAGGGCCTGGCCAGCGGCACCGTCACGCTGGCGCAGATTGCGTTCGAAGGCGGCGCGGTAGACCTTCATATTGAACGTCTTTTCCAACTGGTTGCCGACCCTAATGACAATGAAACTGCGTACGGCTTCAAGCCCGCCGATATAAACGAAGAAGCCGACCACCATCAGCGTCAGCACCCACAAAGTTGTCGTGCTCTGCGAACTCAGTACACGGTCGTACACTTGAAGCATATATATCGACGGCACCAGCATGAGCAAGTTGATCAATGCCGTGAAACAGCCGACGCTGATCAAGGTCGACTTATGTTCGCCGAGTGCCGCCCACAAAGGCGCCCCGGGCTTTTTGCTCGGTAGTTTCATGTTTCGCCCTTGCTTGCCTGAAACTTTGAAGTTTCAGGCCGGGGTTATTTGTCCAGGCGCTTGAGCACCAGTTGCGTACCGTCCGGCCGGGTCCAGGCGTAACGCTTGGCACCCTCGCGACTGAAGTGCACCACGCTGCTGCCGTCGCCGCCCACCAGGGCCAGGGTGTCGGGGGTTACCAGCCAACTGCCGGGGCGCAGGCCCAGCAGGTCCCTGGCGCAATCCAGGTCGCCTTCGATTTCGCCTTCGTTGGCGCCCAGGTGCAGGTTGCAGGCTTGCGCCTGCTGCTGTTCGGGGTAAAGCGTCCAATCACCGGCCATTTGCGCGGCGTTGGGGAGTAACAGGCTGCTCGCCATACCTACCTCGGTCATCGACATCAGGGCAATCGCGGCCAGCGCGATCGTTCGCAAGGTTGCTTTCATTCGTCTGCCTCGCCGACAAAAGGGCGACGCGCGAGCGCCGCCCCCTGGTACATCAGACCACGATGTCGGTGACAGCGGCCTGGCCAACGGTGGTCACCAGGAAATCAGCCGAGGCGTTTCCGGTGAAGTCGATGGACAGGCTGCCCAGGTTGGTGGCCTGGTCGTAGGTCAGCAGCGCCTCGCCGGCATGGCCGGTGAAGGCATTGACGAACTGCAGCGGCAGCTTGTTCACGGCGAACGCGGAGATGGCCGACAGGTCGATCTTGTCCACGCCCGAGGTGAAGTCCATGATGCGGTCCGGCGCCGCCTTGGTGGAGTCGCTGACGGCGGCGAACACGAAGGTGTCCGCGCCACTGCCGCCCCACAGCTGGTCGGCGCCGCCGCCGCCGTAGATGATGTCGTTGCCGGCACCACCCTTGAGCACGTTGGCCAGCGCATTGCCGATCAGCAGGTCGTTGCCCGAGCCGCCGAAGGCGTTTTCGATGGTCACGCCCTTGGCGATGGATACGTTGCCGACCATGCCGCCGACATCGGAGAACGACGCTTCGTTGAGGTTGATCTTCTGGTTCTGGGTGAAGCCAGAGAAGTCGAAGGTGTCGTTGCCGCCACCGTCCCACACCGAGAACACCAGCTTCGACGAGGCCGAGGTGGCCGAGTAGAAGTCGCGATCAGCGGTGGAGTTGAAGCCGTAGGTGGTGTCGCTGGCGCGGGTGGCATAGTTGGCGCCGTAGAGCTTCTGGATCGCCAGGATGTCATCCATCAACGGAGCCGAGGCGTAGTACTGCCCGCCGCCCTTGATGAAGTTCTGCCCGTTGTTGCTTTCGCTCCAGTAGCTCATGACGCTGTAGCCACGGGTATCCTGGGCGTAGTCGGCGTCACGGTAGGTCGGGTTGCCCTCGCCGGCGTTGTAGTCGCCAGGGTGGGACAGGCCGAGCACGTGGCCGATCTCGTGGGTCAGGGTCTGGCGCCCGTAGTTGCCGGTGCCCGGGGTGATGTTGACCTGGTAGCCGCTGTTGATCAGGTACCAGGACTCGCCCTTGTGCGAACCCGGGCCGTCGAACGGCAGGTAGGCAAATGCCGCGCCGCCGTTGCTGGCGCTGAAGTTACCGAAGGTCATGTGACCGTCGCCGCCCGATCCTGCCTCGGTGAAGGTGACCTTGGCCACGTCCGACCAGGACTGCATGGAGAGCTTGGCCTGTTGTTTCTGCAGGTCGCTGAACTGGCTGAACGAGCCCAGTCCGCGGCTGTAGAAGTCAGACGGTGCCTTGGTCAGGAAGGTGTAGGTGAGGCTGATCGTGCCGTCCTTGTTCAGGTCCTTCCAGGCTGCGCCATCACGCAGGAGGTGGTCGGCGGCCTGGTCGACCGTGAAGGACTTCTTGCCATTGATGTTCGCGCCGCCGCGATCGTACTGGTGGGCAAAGCTATCGATCAGGCCGAAGGACGAACTTGGTCCCTTCGGCTGCAGTGCGGAAACGGCCGAAACAATAGCGCTTTCTTTGACTTTCGACATGCAGGTTACTTCCTTGTTTACAAAAAAGCAGTTGATGTCAGACAGGATTTCCCACCTGGCGAGAACTTCCTGTCACTCGCCTTTATGAGGCGCAAAAAAACTGACACACATTGAAACTTAATGTCCAGCGTTTTTTGGCGCCATTTTTTCGTTTTCGAAAACTCAACTGCATCGCACTTATTTGCGCAAACTGCGATGGATCAATGGCGGCAGCTGCAAGCATTAGTTCCAATCATGCCCCCAGGGCTTTATAGACGACGATTCGAAGTTTACTTTCGAAAATGCGACTTGTGCCTGTGATTTGCCATCAACGCTTCGTTTAGGCGCTTTACTACGCGACGACCTGCCGCACGACCCTCCGTCGCCTCGGCGTTGACTTGCCAGCGTGCGGAGCGCTCAGTAGGCGTTGGTCAAAGCCCCTTCCTGACAGGACGACACAATGACAAGACTCACGGTGCAATCCGGCGATTTCTTGCAAGGTGAAGGCGAGTATCGCAATGGAGCGCTCACTCTCAAGACCCCGCGCAGCCCTTCGCCCGGCGAGCGCATTTCACTGACGCGGATCAAGGATCTGAAACTGGCCAACCTCGAGTCGACCCGCAGCCTGGGCACCGCCCTGGGCTGGGGGGTGGCCGGCGCCCTGGTGGCCGGCCCGGTCGGCCTGCTCGCCGGCCTGTTGCTGGGCGGCAAGGAGGAAGAAGTCACCTTCCTCGCCACCTTCAAGGATGGCCGCAAGCTGCTGGCCATCACCGACGGCAAGACCTGGTCGAAGATCGACGACAGCTGGCGCCGGCACCAGCGTCCGGCGGCGGCCTGAATCACACCCCGCTTCGTTCGTATTGACTGTACTGGCGTCATCGCCGGCAAGCCGGCTCCCACAGGAAGAGCGCATGCCTCTGCATTGCGCGGCATCGGTGGGAACGGCGGTGCGCCAATCCCACGTCTGCACCCTGCATCCCTGAAAGGCTCGGCAGCCTGCTACCATGGCGCCCTTTTGCCTGCCCGACAGCTGCCGAGCGATAACGGCGCGTCCGCTTTTCAAGGAGCCTTGCATGACCCCGCTTCGCCCCCGCCTACCCTTGGGCCTGCTCGGCCTGGGCCTTGCCCTGCACAGTGGTCATGGCCTTGCCGACGACAGTGTGGCCCTGGCCCCCGTGCGCATCTCGGATGTTCAGGACAGCGGCTACCAGGCACGCGAAGCCCAGGTCGGCGGCCTGCACAGCACACCGCTGCTCGACACCCCGGCAGCGGTCAGCGTGTTCAGCCGCCAGCTGCTGGACGACCGCCAGGTGCGCAAGCTGAGCGAGGTGCTGCAGAGCGATGCCTCGGTGGGCGAAAGCTATGCGCCGATCGGCTACTACGAAAACTTCAACGTGCGCGGCTTCGAGCTCAACGCCGCCAGCAGCTACCGGGTCAACGGCCAGACCATCGCCGGCGAGCAGAACGTGGCGCTGGAGAACAAGCAGCAGGTGGAGCTGCTCAAGGGGCTGTCCGGGTTGCAGAGCGGCGTGTCGGAGCCCGGCGGATTGGTCAACTATGTGACCAAGCGCCCGGAGGATGTACGCAGCCTCAGCGTGTCGAGCAACGAACAGGGCGAACGCTACCTGGCCACCGACCTGGGCGGCTGGTTCGGCGCCGAGCGCCAGCTGGGCCTGCGGGTGAACCTTGCTCACGAGGATATCCGCTCGTATGTCGATCATGCCGACGGCAAGCGCGATTTCGCCTCCCTGGCCCTCGACTGGCAGCTCAACCCGAATGCCGTGCTGGAGCTGGATGCCGAATACCAGCACCGCGAGCAGTATTCGGTGCCGGGGTATCAACTGCTCGGCGGCACCCAGCTGCCCCATGGCGTCGACCCCAAGGATCACTTGGCCTGGCAGTCGTGGGCCAAACCCGTGCAGAACGACTCGCTCAACCTGGGCGGGCGCTTCAAGTACCAGTTCAACGACAACTGGAACGGTACCTTGAGCGCCTCGCGCAGCAAGGTGGTAATCGATGACTACAGCGCATTCGCCTGGGGTTCGAGCGAAGGGTCCTACTTCGGCAGCAATGGCGACTACGACATCTACGATTTCCGCAGCCCTGACGATACCCGTCGCATCGACGAAGCCCAGGCCACGCTCGACGGGCGCTTCGATGCCTTGGGCGTGAGCCATGAGCTGACCGTCGGCACCAGCGCCCAACGCCGCACGCTCGATCAGCGACCGGGCTACAACGAGTGGCGAGGTACGGGCAACATCCATACCGGTGCGCCAGCCGTGGAGCCATCGGACAAGCCCATTGGCAGCAGTGAGCGTCGCCTGGACAGCCGTCAGTACGGCCTGTTCTTCAGCGACCGCATCACCTTCAACGACAATTGGCAGACCGTGATCGGCGCACGGGAAGTGCGCCTGGACGAAAAGACCTGGGACCAGAATGGCGTTGCCGGGCGCCACACCCGACAGTACCAACTGCTGCCCAACGCAGCTTTGATCTACAAGCCGCAGCCGGACACCACCTTGTACGCCAGCTATGCGAAAGGCTTGTCCTCAGGTGGCACCGCCCCCTGGTATGCCAGCAACGCGTTCGAAATCCTCGCCCCCACCCTGTCGCGCCAGCTCGAAGTCGGTATCAAGCGTGACTGGCAGGGCATGAGTTTCAGCGCGGCCCTGTTCCAGATCCGCCAGGCCTACCAGTACGCCCGCCCCGATGAAAACCCGGCGCCGACCTACGTGCAGTCGGGCCAGCAGAAAAACACCGGCCTCGAACTCGGCGCCAGCGGCTGGGTCACCTCCAACCTGCAGATCCAGGCCAGCGCCGCGGCGATCCGCGCCCGGGTGCAGAACAGCGACACCGTCGCCTACGAAGGCCACCAGGCGATCAACGTGCCGCGCCTGCGCGCCGCGCTGCAGGCAGACTACGCCCTCCCCGTCCCCGGCCTGGCCCTGCTCGGCGGCGCCCGCTACAGCGCCAGCAAGTACGCAAGCTCTGCAGGCAATGTCGAAGTCGGCGGCTACACCGTGTTCGACATCGGCAGCCGCTACCGCACGAACATCGGCGGCTACGACACCGTGCTGCGCCTGACCGTGGACAACGTCTTCGACAAGCGCTACTGGCGCGACGTGGGCGACTACCTGGGCGACAACTACCTGTTCCAGGGCGCGCCGCGCACGGCACGGCTGTCGGCCTCAGTAAGTTTCTAAAGAGGCTGCTTCGCAGCCCATCGCCGGCAAGCCGGCTCCCACAGGAGATCGCATTACCTTGTGGGAGCCGGCTTGCCGGCGATGCGATCGCACAGGTAAAAAAAAGCGACAAACAAAAAGCCCCCGAACCTTTCGATTCGGGGGCTTCTCGTAGAATGTGGCGGTGAAGAAGGGATTTGAACCCTTGATACGATTTCTCGTATACACACTTTCCAGGCGTGCTCCTTCGACCACTCGGACACTTCACCGTTTTCTCTTCAAGCTATTCAGCCTGTCGAGGCGCGCTAATTTAGTAGAAGAGCTTTTACTTGGCAAGCATTTTTTTCAGAATTTTCATGCGCTTAAGGCAATCGGCCGAAAAGTCTGGCCAATCAGGGCAATGCTGCCATTGTGCCCAGCGCTTTTTCCCACCCGCTCAGCGCTGCCCAGATGGCGCAAGGCACGGCGGCGCGGCACTGACCGACCAGTCAGCCTTGGTGCTTTACCTGGCCGGCGCCGCTGGGTAACGTCGTCGCCACGCCATCCAAAGGACTCTGCCATGAGCGAGCTGATTACCTACCACGCCGAAGACGGCATCGCCACCCTGACCCTGAACAACGGCAAGGTCAATGCCATCTCCCCGGATATGATCAAAGCCTTCAATGCCGCGCTCGATCGCGCCGCCGAGGAACGCGCGGTGGTGATCATCACCGGCCAGCCGGGCATCCTCTCAGGCGGCTACGACCTCAAGGTGATGACCGCCGGCCCCAAGGAGGCCGTGGGCCTGGTCACCGCAGGCTCCACCCTGGCCCGGCGCCTGCTGTCGCACCCCTTCCCGGTGATCGTCGCCTGCCCCGGTAATGCCGTGGCCAAGGGCGCCTTCCTGCTGCTGTCGGGCGACTACCGCATCGGTGTTGAAGGCCCCTACAAGATCTGCCTGAACGAAGTGCAGATCGGCATGACCATGCACCACGCCGGTATCGAGCTGGCCCGTGACCGCCTCGGCCGTGCGGCATTCCAGCGCTCGGTGAACAATGCCGAAGTGTTCGACCCGCAGGGTGCCCGGGAAGCCGGCTTCCTCGACAAGGTGGTGCCAGCTGAAAAGCTGCACGAAACCGCCCTGGCCGCCGCCCGCGAAATGAAGAAGCTGAACATGCTGGCGCACAAGAACACCAAGCTGAAGGTGCGCAAGGGCCTGCTGGAGGCGCTGGACGAGGCGATTCTCGCGGACCAGAACCACCTGGGCTGAGTCCGTCCAGGGATTTTCCTCACAGGACTTTGTGGGAGCGGGCTTGCCCCGCGATGCGATCACCCAGTGTGACGCCATCGCCGGGCAAGCCCGCTCCCACTTGACCTCCCACGCTACAGCAACGTTTGCCCCCACCAGTGCACACCCGTACACTGCGCCGCGACTGTCCGGTGTGAGTCGTACCATGCTTTATATGCTTCGCATGCTCCTGTTGGCGCTGCACTTCCTGCTCGTGGGTGTCGTCGGCCTGGTGATCGGCCTGCTGCGCCCGTTCAATCCCGACAACAGCCGCCTGTTCGCCCGCCTGTACAGCGTACCGGCCGCCTGGTTGCTGCGCATCAAGGTCAAAGCCGAGGTCGGCCCGCTGTGGGACCAGCCCCCCGGCTGCGTGATCATCGCCAACCACCAGTCCAACTATGACCTGTTCATCCTCGGCCAGGTGGTGCCCTGGCGTACCGTGGCCATCGGCAAGAAGAGCCTGGGCTGGATCCCGCTGTTCGGCCAGTTGTTCTGGCTGGGCGGCAATGTGCTGATCGACCGCAAGAACGCCTATCAGGCACGCAAGGCCATGCAGACCACCACCCGGACCCTGCGCGACGATACTTCGATCTGGATCTTCCCCGAGGGCACGCGCAACCCCGGCGAACAGTTGCTGGCGTTCAAGAAAGGCGCTTTCCACATGGCGATCGAGGCCGGCGTGCCGATCGTACCGGTATGCGTCAGCCGCTACACCAGGCGCCTGAGCCTGAACAGCTGGCGCCAGCGCACAGTGGTCATCCGCTCGCTGGCCCCCATCGCCACTGCGGGCCTGACCCAACAGGACCTGCCCGCGCTGATCGAACAGTGCCGCAGCCAGATGCAGCATTGCATCGACCATATGGAAAGCGAGCTCACCGCGCCCTGCCCCTCTGTCCCATAGCAGACTTGCCCCGCGCCGCTACACAGCCCAAGCTGTGTAGCGTGTTCAATCGAATAAGCGGACAACCATGGGTCGAGTCGTCGCGGCGGCGGTCTACAGCGCCGGCAGGAAGGTCACCAACATCAGCCTCGACGAAGGCGCCGACTGGGCGCGCAAGCCCGGGCACTTCGTATGGATCGGCCTGGAAGAGCCCAACGCCGAGGAACTGGCCAACCTGCAGCGCCAGTTCGGCCTGCACGAGCTGGCCATCGAGGACGCCCTGGAGAAACACAGCCGGCCAAAGCTGGAAACCTTCGGCGATGCGCTGTTCATCGTCACCTATTCGCCGGTGCGGCACGAAGGCCGGCTGGAATTCATCGAAACCCACATCTTCGCCGGCAACGGCTACATCATCACCTGCCGCAACGGCCACTCAAAGTCCTACGCCCTGGTGCGCCAGCGCTGCGAGGCGCGCCCCTTGCTGCTTGAGCACGGCGAGGACTTCGTGCTCTACGCCCTGCTGGATTTCGTCACCGAAAACTACCAGCCGGTCAGTGAGGCCATCCACGGCGAGATCGAGGAGCTGGAGCAGAGCGTGCTCAGCAACTCGCTCAAGGAAGAAGACATCCAGCGCCTGCACAGCCTGCGCCGGGACATCCTGCGCCTGCGCCGCTACGTGGCGCCGATGGTGGAGGTCAGCGAAGAGCTGCAGCGCCTGAGCTTCCCGTTCATCGACAAGAACATGCGCCCGTACTTTCGCGACGTGCAGATCCACGTGACCCGGCAGATGGAAGATTTGGCCGGCATCCGCGACATCGCCAGCCAGACCATCGAGATCGGCATGCTGCTGGAGTCGTCACGGCAAAGCATCACCCAGCGCAAGTTCGCCGCCTGGGCGGCGATCCTGGCGTTTCCCACGGCGATTGCCGGGATCTACGGGATGAATTTCCAGAACATGCCAGAGCTGGGCTGGCACTACGGCTACTTTGCCGTGCTGGGGGTGATCGGCCTTGGGTGTTCGGGGCTGTATTTCAGTTTCAAGCGCTCGGGGTGGCTTTAGGATCGCCGGGAGCGCTTTCAACCCTGTGGGAGCCGGCTTGCCGGCGAAAAGGCCGCAAAGCGGCCTCGCTTGATCAGGCAATGCTATCCCCGGCCTTCACCGACTGCTGGACGAAGCGCAGCATCCACTCGCCCACCAGATCCCCCTGGTGCGCGGTGGCAAGGCTGGCCACCGCCTTGGCATAGACCTCGTCGCCCAACGAGGCCTGGCGCGCGTCGAGCAGCGCCCGGGAATAGTCGTGGACGAACTCCGGGTGCCCCTGGAAGCACAGCACCTGATCGCGGATGTGGTAGGCGGCGTTGGGGCAGAAATCACTCGAGGCGATCACCGTAGCCCCTTCGGGCAGCTCGGTGACCTGGTCCTGGTGGCTGATCAGCAGGGTCAGCTCGGACACCTGCGGGTCCATCCACGGCGCATGGGCCGCCAGGCTGTAGCGGTGGATGCCCACGCCCCAGCCCTTGTCGGCGCGCTCGGCCTTGCCGCCGAGGGTCAACGCCAACAATTGGTGACCGAAACACACCCCCAGCAACTTCTCGCCCCGCTCATACAGCTTGAGCAGGTAGGCCTTGAGCGTCTGGATCCACGGATCATCGCCGAACGAGTCGGCCTTGCTGCCGGTCACCAGGTAGGCATCGAAAGTCCGCTCAGCCGGCGGATAGTCGCCGTTCATCACGTTGTACACATCAAACTCGGCGGCGATCGGCTGGCGTGAAAACAGCTGCTCGAACATCCTTCCGTAGCCCTGGTACTGCGCGATCAACTCCGGCCGCAGGACATCGGTTTCAAGGATGCAGATGCGTAACGACATAGCGGTAGTCCTGAACGACATGTGGGTGGGATTTGCTGTAGAGACTGACGCGAAAGGGCTACACAAGCAAGTAGGATGTCCAGACGAACGGTAGGCCCTGTAACCCTTGGTAACCCTTGCCGCGCACTCGTCTAGCGTCAGCGTGCCAGCGGGGTGGCCAGTGGCCTTAAAGCCATGAGGAATCGACATGATTTTTTTTAGAGCAAAGGGTTCTGAAACAGGGATGACGCGGGCCCTAGTGTTGGTTGTATATCCACAAACACGCGGCAAGCAGTGAGGGCGTTCGATCACGCCACTGCGATCGACCCGAAGCCAGACAAGGAAGCCAAGGGTTATTCAGGAATAACAACAAGAAGGCGGTCCGCCATGTTCAGACAATCCAAAGTACGCCAAGCCGGGCTCATACTCTTCGCCACGACCCTGCTGCTGATCCTGCCCAACCTCACCCGGTTGTTCGGTTGATCGCGGCAGTGGCCTTTTCCGACCGTGCATGGGTAACCTGCCGACCTTGATGGTTGGAGATCACCCATGCGCCTGTGCCTTACCCTGCTCTGCTTGCTGATTCCCCTGCCAGCAGCGGCCGCGCAACTGACCCTCGAACTGGGTAACGGCAGCCGGCACTGGCAGAGCGAGCAACTGCTCAACCATCCCCAAGCGCGGGACGTCACTATTGAACAGGACGTTGCCTACAAGCGCACCATGCATTACCGCGCCGTACCGCTGGCGGCGTTGCTCGAGGGCGTGAAACCGACCGCCCACCTGCAGGCGGTGGCCCTCGACGGTTTCGCAGCAGAAATGCCTGCCGGCCCGCTGTTGCAGCCAGGCCCGGCACAAGCCTGGCTGGCCATCGAGGACAACGCCCAGCCTTGGCCGCCACTCGGCCAAGGCAAGCCGGGAGCCGGGCCGTTCTATCTGGTGTGGACCCAACCCGAGGCGGGCGGCATCCGCCCAGAGCAATGGCCGTTCCAGATCGCCAGGATTCGCAGCCTGGCACCGGTCGAGGCGCGCTTCCCCGCCCTGTTGCCCGCCCCAGCGCTGCCCGATGCGGATCCGGTGCGCCAGGGTTTTGCCCTGTTCCAGCAGAATTGCCTGGCCTGCCACCGCCTCAATGGCGCTGGCGATGCGCACCTGGGCCCGGACCTGAACCTGCCGCACAACCCCACCGAATACTTTCAGCCGGCATTCCTGCGCCAATATCTTCGTGATCCGCAGAGCCTGCGGCACTGGCCGCAGGCCAAGATGCCCGGGTTCTCCACCCAGGTGCTGAGCGATCAGGAACTCGATGCATTGCTGGCATACCTGAAACATATGGCCGGGCGCAAACAACGGTAGGGTGCACGGGGCCGCATTGCCTAGGCAATCGGCCGTTCCTGCTTGACGCCCCACCCCTCGACCTCGCCGCCATGGGGTGACACGAGCCGTTCGAAGGCCTGCTCGAAAGCGCCGATGCCGCCATGGGTGGCGTACATCACCTTGCTCAGTTCAAGGTGCCAGGCACCATCATCGCGTTCGCTCACCTGGGCGCTGAGTGACTCGCCACGGAACTGCACCGCCGCCCGGCGCGCGGCGGCCTCGTCGGGAAACACGGCATAGAACTCGATGGGATGGATGCGGGTGAAATCGAAACCGCCAGCTTTCATCTGGCGCAGGACATTGCTGCTGACGTCGTCGTATTGGCTGCTCATGAAACGTCCTCCTGCAAAGCAATGGATAGACTTTCAGTGCACAAGGCACCTGCCTGGCAAGCGTGCCATGCCTGGCAATTCGAGCTGATGCAAGACGCGAGTGGAATCGACGCGGACCCGCAGATTTGGCCGGCGCCTGTCTCCAGCGTAGTGCCTGTGCAGGCACTGCGCCAGAGCGAGGCGGCTCAGGGTAGCTGGCGAATGGTGGTGATGGTCACGCCGCTCTGCTCCTTGAGCCAGCGTGCCGTGGGGGAAAAGCTGCGGTCCTGGAAGTCATTGAGGTCAAGTTCATCCATGAGCGGGAACAAACTCGAACGGATGGCGCGTGCGGCGTCTTCCTCGCTGGGGCATTGCTCGGCGTTGAGCAGCAGCGTCTTAAGCTCGCCCTTCTGGTCGGCAAAGCTGACTTCCCATGCTTTCATCGATCAGCCCTCGCTGGCACAACGGTGAATTGAACTGCGTACTAGCTTGACCATCGCACAGCGGCAAATGTTCAGCCGCATGCATGAAACCGCATGAAAAAAGCCCGCCGGTCAACGGCGGGCTTCCTGAGACCACTGGGCGCTGCTACTTCGGCGTGCCGTGGACGACACCGGCGGTGTTGTCCAGCAGGCTCTTGGTGGCCGTCTGGATGTAGGCCTCGAGCTTCTTGAGCATCTCCGGCTGGTCGGGGCTGTCGATCAGCTCGGCCTTGAACTCACGGCCCAACTGGTAGCGGTACATCCGCGGGGTCATGTCCTTGGACTCGATGAGGATGCGGTCGCCCTGCACCAGGCCGACGATCTGCTCGCTGCCCGACGGTTTGATCATGCCCACGCCCTGGTCGCCCTCAGGCAGGTTGAGCAGGTCGCGCCCCCAACACTGATGGCGGGCCTGGCCACCGAGACGGCCCATGATGGTCGGCACGATGTCGACCTGGGTGCCCACGGTGTGGTTGACCGCGCCGAACTTCTCCTGGATGCCTGGGGCGATCAGCAGCAGCGGCACGTTGAAGCGGCCCAGGTCCAGCTCGGTGACCTGCTGGTGGTTGCCGAAGCCGTGGTCGCCGACGATGACGAACAGGGTGTCCTTGAAGTACGGCTCCTTGCGCGCCTTCTCGAAGAACTGGCCCAGCGCCCAGTCGGAGTAGCGCATGGCGGTCAGGTGCTCGTCCAGGCGGCCCTGCCCGGTGACCTTCTCCACCGGCAGGTCCTTGGGCAAGGCGTACGGGGTGTGGTTGGAGAGGGTCTGCAGCAGCGCGTAGATCGGCTTCTTGCCGTCATGCTTGGCCAGCTCTTCGTTGCCGCGGTCGAACATGTCCTGGTCGGACACGCCCCAGGTCGGGTCGGAGAACACCGGGTCGACGAAGTCGTTGCGGCCGATGAAGGTGGTCATGCCCTGGTTGCCGAAGAATCCGGACTGGTTGTCCCAGGCGAAGTCGCCGTTGTAGACGTAGACGTCGTCATAGTCGCGGGCACTGAGCAGCGCCGGCAGGCCGGACAGCTTGTGGCCGCCTTCCGGGGTCTGCATCAGGTATTCGAAGCCCGGCAGGTTGGGGAAGCAGGCCATGGTGGCGAACATGCCCTGGTGGGTATGGGTGCCGTTGGAGAAGAAGCGGTCGAACAGCAGGCCCTCCTTGGCCAGCTTGTCGAAGTACGGGGTGATATTGTTCGGGCTGCCCAGGGCACCGACCGAGTGGCCGGCGAAGCTTTCCATGAGGATCACCACGACGTTCTTGACCCCCAGCGTGTTCGCCGCGGGCGGCACGAAGTCACGGCGGATCGCGGCCTCGTCGGCATCGACCAGGGTGTCGTTGGCGGTCAGCAGCTGCTCGCGCACGGTCTGGGTGGCCAGCGGTTGGTCAAGTACGGGCTTCCAGATATTGGAGCGGTCCTCGCCAAAGCGGCTCTTGGCGGCATCGATCAGGGTCAGGGTGCCGTTCAGGCCCAGTTGGTTGACGAAGTTGGAGTCGGTGGTGAAGGCATCACCCCAGCGCATCGGCGGGCCCTGGCGCAGGGTGCCGCGAGCGGCGACCACGGCCACCAGCAGGACCACCATGAACACCGCCAGGCGACCGTACCAGGGCGCCAGCTTGCGGCTGCCCGATAGCTGGGCGCTGCCGTTGCCGCGGGTCAACCGGTCGATGCCCTTGAACAGCAGGCTCAGCAGCCAGGTGCCGACCAGCCAGGCCAGCAGGTAGCGGACCACCGGGAAACCGTACCAGAGCATGCTCATGACGGTCTTGGGGTCTTCCTTGATGTACTGGAACACCAGGCCGTTCAGGCGCTGGTGGAACTCGCGGTAGAAGTCCATCTCCATCAGGCCGAGGAACATCACCACGCTCGAGGCGATGGTCAGCCAGAAGCGGAACAGGCCACGGCGGGCCATCAGCCAGGGGCTGAGCAGCGCCAGCAGCAACGGAATGCTGATGTACACCACCACGCGCAGGTCGAAGCGCAAGCCGTTGAAGAAGCCTTCGGCGACGGTGGAGTACGGCGTGTCGCCGATCATGTCGCTGTTGTAGGCCAACAGCGCCAGGCGCACCAGGCTGAGCATCAGCATGATCACCAGGCCACTGAGCAACGTGTAGGCCAGGTGGGATTTCAGGGTCGGCGAGAACGAGCCTCGCACGCCCTGTTGCTTCAAGGCGTCCGTGTTAGCCATGAATGGAGAGGTCCTAGGATTGCGGTTTGCGGGAAGGCGAAAGCGCCAATAGCCTGGTGGTCTGGACCTCGTGGGCAAGGTGAGACCAAGGCCGCATTGTGCGGCGCGGATTTTCAGAAATCGAGTGTGAAAATTTTGTCGAGAGTAGCCTGCCCTTACAAAGTTACACAGTTGGGACGTGAGGTTTCAGATCCGCACATTGCCCCGCGGCCCGGCGATCGCCCAGATGATCAGCCCCAGCACTGGCAATAGCAGGATCAGCAGGATCCAGAGCACCTTGATCCCTACCTCGGCGCCGCTCTTGAGCACATTGAGAATGGCCCAGATGTCCAGGGCCAGGATGATCAGGCCGACCAGGCTGTTGAAGGTAGACCCCATGGCGCCGCTCCCGCACGGTGTGTGTGCTGCAGAGCATAGCTGGCTATGGCCCCTATAGAAGGGAATCCTTGGTCGGGAATGCCGGTCAGTGGATAGACTGCTGTTATCCACTGCCCTCGAGGTTCGCATGCCCCCCGCCCACACTCAAAGCGCCGCCCCTGACTCCCTGCTCAGCGCCTGGCGGCAACAGGCCCTGCAGACACCCTGGCTCAGCGCCGGCCTGGTGCTGAGCCTGCTGGCCATCAGCGCATTGCTGCTGGCCAGCATCTGGAACGCGGTCAACGGCGACCATGCCGATCACCTGCACCTGGCACTGCTCGGCGGCCTGTCCGGTTTCGGCGCCACCGCCCTGGGCGCGGTGCTGGCGGTGATCCTGCGTGACGTCAGCGCGCGCACCCAGGACGTCATGCTCGGCTTCGCCGCCGGCATGATGCTCGCCGCCAGTTCGTTTTCGCTGATCCTCCCCGGCCTGGACGCCGCCCGCGAGATCACCGGCAACGGCCTTGCGGCGGCCTTCACCGTGGTGCTGGGCATGGGCCTGGGGGTGCTGCTGATGCTGGGCCTGGACCGGTTCACTCCGCACGAGCATGAAAGCACCGGCCCCTGCGGCCCGCAGGCCGAGCGGGTGAGCCGGGTGTGGCTGTTCGTGCTGGCGATCACCCTGCACAACCTGCCCGAGGGCATGGCCATCGGCGTGAGTTTCGCCAATGGCGACATGGCCATCGGCCTGCCGCTGACCAGCGCCATCGCCATCCAGGATATCCCCGAAGGCCTGGCCGTGGCCCTGGCCCTGCGCGCCACGGGGCTGTCGAACTTCAAGGCGATGATGGTGGCGATCGGCTCGGGATTGATGGAGCCGCTGGGCGCGGTGATCGGCCTGGGCATTTCCACCGGCTTCGCCCTGGCCTACCCGATCAGCATGGGCCTGGCGGCGGGGGCGATGATCTTCGTGGTGTCCCACGAGGTGATCCCGGAAACCCACCGCAACGGGCACCAGACCGCGGCGACGCTGGGGTTGATGGGCGGTTTCGCGGTGATGATGTTCCTCGATACCGCGCTGGGTTGACGGGCCGGTCGCGGAGCCCTTTCCTACGGGCTCCGCGACGGCAGCGGCTCAGATGTGCACTGCCACCTTCAGCGCTTCCAGCGCCGGCTCCACCTTGATACCAACGGCCTCGCCCAGCTCCAGCACACGGGCCAGGTCGTGCTGCCCGACCATGATCATCTGCAGCTCATCGTCGAGCAATTGGCTGAAGTTCAGCAGCACGTAGCCACCGGCTTCCTTGTTCAGCGCGCCCATCTGCACCTGGATGCGGTTGAGCGCAGTCAGCGCCTCGGTGCGCGCCAGCTGCTTCGGTTTGAGGGTGAACGGCACGCTCTTGTCGAACGAGTCGCTGATCTGCTGGAACAGGTCCTGGTAGCTGTCGGCCTGGAACAGCACGGTATCGGGCAGACTGCCGACCACCACCCATTCACCCAGCGGGAACGGGAAGCTGTCGTCGTAGTTGATGTCCGGATTGGCGGCGAGGAAGGCGGCGGGGTCGGCGTAGGCCTCGGCGGCCTCGGCGGCAATGCGCTCGATATCCTCATCGCGCATGCAACCGGCGCCGATGAGGCTGATGAATTCGAGCAACTGGTCTTTCATGGGGGGGCCTGCGGGTTGGCGTGAAAAGCGCCAAGAATAGCCGCAAAAGCCCCCGGGCAGTTAGCCGGCCAATGCTTCGAGACGTGCCGCGCTATCCACCGCACCCATGGTGCGGGCCGCCATCAGCGCGGTGGCGCCGGCGGCATCGCGGTGCGCGGGGTCGGCACCCTGTGCCAACAGATAGTCGATGATCTCCAGGCGGTTGAACATCGCCGCCAGCATCAATGCGCTACGGCCGTCCGCGGCAGCGGCATCCACCGGTACGCCGTGTTCCAGCAACAGGCGGATCATCGCCAGGTCGCCCTTGAAGGCGGCGCCGGCGATGGGCAACTGGCCGTTGTCATTGGCGATCAGCGGATCGGCACCATGGGCCAGCAGCACCTGCACGGCGTCATGGTGACCGTGGTAGCTGGCCAGCATCAGCAAGGTGTCGCCCTTGTGGTTGCGCAGGTTGGCGGGCAGGCCGTTATCGAGCAGGCGGCCGAGCATTGTCGCGTCGCCGCGGCGGGCGCGCTCGAAGACCTCTTCGGCGAAGGCCGCGGTTTCTTCAGTGGTCATGGTGGCGGGCTGGTGATCGGACATCGGGAACCTCCTGGCATCTGGCAATGGGCCAAGTTTCCATCAGGCAGCAGCGACAGGTCCAAGGTTCAGATTCTATCGGCGGCAGAGAGCCAGGCTATGACCGTGCAAAATGCACTGTGCAAAATGCACGGGCGTGCAGAATGCAATACAGGTACCTGCAAAAACAAATATAACTTATTGATTTATAAGGATTTTATTTTAATCCCAGGCTGGCACGGTCACTGCAACCATCAACCCAAGTCTGCCAGTACAACAGTCAGGAGTTGATATGGACCTCATCCAGCAAAAATTCGCCTCGCTCTTCGCCGCCTACCAGGTTGCCACCCAGCCGCGCCCCGACGGCGGCGTGCTGCTCACCCTGCGCGCCAGCGACGGCGTGGTGACCCGCCGGGTGCTGTCCTATGCGCAACTGCACAGTGCCGAACAGCTGTCGTGGGCCATCAGCGCCATCCGCCGCGACCTTGCCGAACAAGCCAGCGAGCTGCCGGTGATTTCCATGCTGCAGAGCCAGCAACGCTTCGCCCTGCCGACCTACCGCTAAGCGCGTAACCTGTTCGCGGGGCAGCTTCTGCTCACCTTTGGAGGGTGTGAGCAGAAGCTGCCCCGCGAGTTCATTCAGAGTTCATCGAAACCAGCAAATTGCCGCGCCATGGCATCCCCGGTGAAGCGTGGCTGCACACCCTGCTCACTCCCGAACAGACGCAGGGCCAGGCAGAATGGGCTAGGCCCCAGGTCCAGCCAGCGGCGCGTGCCGGCCGGCACCAGCAGCACATCGTCCTTCTCGCACAGCACGGCATACACCGCGCCGCCCAGACGCAGGCTGACCTGTGCACGCCCGCTGATCATCGCGAACACTTCATTGCTGTCATGCACATGTTCATCACGCAGGTCGGCCTGGCTCAGGTCGGCGCCATCGCGGCTGAGCACGCCAAATACCACGCTGCCATGCTTGGTCATCAGTTGATCGAGCGGCCCACGGCACGCCGCGACCACTTCATCCTGGCTGCTGCCCGGGCGCAGGCGCGCGCCGGACTGCCAGCGGCCGAAGCGCACGCCCTGCTCGGCCAGGGTCGCGGCGATGTCGTCGTGGTGGGTCAGCACCTTGTGCGGCAGGTCCGGACTGGACAGGTCGAATACGCTGAGGATGCTCATCAGGGGTGGTTCCTGCTTTCTTTGAGTCGGAAGGCAATGATAACGGCTGCCGCGAGCGCCGCGACGCTGGCCATACCAAAGGTGAAGTGTGGGCCCAGCAGTTTCCAGCTGTAGCCCGAGTACAGGGCACCCAAGGCACCGCCGGTACCTGACAGCGCCGCATACAATGCCTGGCCCTGACCCTGCTGGCGAGCGCCGAAGCTGGCCTGAACAAAAGCGATGGCCGCTGCATGGAAACAGCCGAAGGTGGCCGCATGCAATACCTGGGCGAACACCAGAACCGCCGGGATTTCGGCCAGGTTGCCCAGCAACAGCCAGCGCAGCGCGGCCAGCAGGAAGCTGGCCAGTAGTACCTTGCGCACCGAACAGCGGGCAAAGATCCGGCTCATGACCAAGAACACCAACACTTCAGCCACCACGCCAAGCGCCCACAACAAGCCGATGGCGCCGCGGCTGTAGCCCAGGTGCTCCAGGTGCAGGGTGAGAAAGGTATAGTACGGGCCGTGGCTGAGCTGCATGAGGGCCACGCACACATAGAAGGCCAGGACCCCAGGCGCCCGCACTTGCCTGAGAAAGCCCCCTGCCCCGCGCTGCTCGGCCTGCTCGACGGGTTGCGCATTGGGCACCCAGAGGCTGGCAACGACGATACCGGCCATGATCGCCACCAGCGCCAGCGGGTAGATGTCCAGGCTCAGCCATTCGAACAGGCGTCCAAGCCCCACCACGGCGAGGATGAAGCCGATCGAGCCCCATAGCCGTACCTGGCTGTAACGTGCAGTCTGGCCGTGCAGGTGGGCCAGGGTGATCACTTCGAACTGGGGCAGTACCGCATGCCAGAAGAAGGCGTGCAACGCCATGACCAGCGCCAGCCAGGCGTAGCTCTTGCCGAAGAAGATCAGCGAGAAGGTCGCCAGGGTCGACAGCGCGCCCAGGCGCACGATCAGCAGGCGCTGGCCGCTGCGGTCACCGAGCCAGCCCCACAGGTTGGGGGCCACGCAGCGCATGAGCATGGGGATGGCCACCAGCTCGCCGATGCGCGCCGGGGAGAAGCCCAGGTGGTCGAAGTACAGGGCCAGGAACGGCGCGGTGGAGCCGAGCAGGGCGAAGTAGAAGAGGTAGAAGCTGGAGAGGCGCCAGTAGGGGATGGAGGACATCGTTCGGCCCTTGGTGATGACCTGTTCCTGCCCTATCGCCGGCAAGCCGGCTCCCACAGGATTACCGCAGGCTTGAGCCCTGCAGCGGACCTGTGGGAGCCGGCTTGCCGGCGATAGGGCCAGCGCAGGCGGATCAGAGCTGGCCCAGTACCGGGGTGCCCACCTTCACTTCGGCATTCTGCGCCCGGTGGCGCAGCAGGTGATCCATCAAGGCGATGGCCATCATCGCCTCGGCGATCGGCGTGGCGCGGATGCCGACGCAAGGATCGTGACGGCCCTTGGTGATCACCTCCACCGGATTACCGTCGACGTCGATCGAACGGCCCGGGGTGGTGATGCTCGAGGTTGGCTTGAGCGCCAGGTGGGCGACGATCGGCTGGCCCGAGGAAATACCGCCGAGAATGCCGCCGGCGTTGTTGCTGAGGAAGCCCTCGGGCGTCAGCTCGTCACGGTGCTCGCTGCCGCGCTGGGCGACACTGGCGAAACCGGCGCCGATCTCCACGCCCTTGACCGCGTTGATGCTCATCAGGGCATGGGCAAGCTCGGCGTCCAGACGGTCGAAGATCGGCTCGCCCAGGCCCGGCATCACGCCTTCGGCGACCACGGTGATCTTCGCCCCCACCGAATCCTGGTCGCGGCGCAGCTGGTCCATGTAGGCCTCGAGCTCCGGCACCTTGTCCGGATCGGGGCTGAAGAAGGCGTTTTGCTCCACCGAGTCCCAGGTCTTGAACGGGATTTCGATCGGCCCGAGCTGGCTCATGTAGCCGCGCACGCGGATGCCCTGGGTGGCCAGGTACTTCTTGGCGATGGCGCCGGCCGCCACGCGCATGGCGGTTTCGCGCGCCGAGCTGCGGCCACCGCCACGGTAGTCGCGGATGCCGTACTTGTGGTGGTAGGTGTAGTCGGCGTGGGCCGGGCGGAACAGGTCCTTGATCGCCGAGTAGTCCTTGGACTTCTGATCAGTGTTGCGGATCAGCAGGCCGATCGAGCAGCCGGTGGTACGACCTTCGAACACGCCGGAGAGGATCTCCACTTCGTCCGGCTCCTGGCGCTGGGTGGTGTGCCGGCTGGTGCCGGGCTTGCGCCGGTCGAGGTCGTGCTGCAGGTCGGCAAGGGAGATTTCCAGGCCTGGCGGGCAGCCGTCGACAATGGCGACCAACGCCGGGCCATGGCTTTCGCCTGCGGTGGTGACAGTGAACAGCTTGCCGTAGGTATTGCCGGACATGGACGCTCCGCGAATCAGCCTGAAGTGAACGAAAGCGGCAGTATACGGAAAACCGCGTGGCTGTGGTTGCCTGTGGGCCCCATCGCGGGGCAAGCACGCTTCCACAAATCAACACGACTGCGTGGGAGCGGGCTTGCCCCGCGATGGGGTCCGCGAACCTTCAGGATGACCCACGGTCGAATCAGCAACGTCCCACGTAGTACCCCGCCCATGAAGTCGCGCCTCGCCGCCCTGCTCCTGCTGTTTTGCACAAGCCTCGCCCAGGCCGCCCCCACCGTGCTGCAACGCCCCATCGACCTGGACACCGGCCAGGGCGTGCTGCACGGCAGCCTGCTGCTGCCCCAGCAGGCCACGCCACCCCCGGTGGTGCTGATCATCGCTGGCTCCGGCCCTACCGACCGCGATGGCAACAACCCAGCCTCCGGACGCCTCGACAACCTCAAGCGCCTGGCCTTGCTGCTGGCCGGCGAACACATTGCCAGCGTGCGCTTCGACAAGCGCGGCGTGGCCGCCAGCCAGCCGGCCACCCCCGATGAACGTGACCTCAGCGTCGAGCGCTATGTCGCCGACGTGGTGGCCTGGGGCCGCGCGCTCAAGCAGGACCCACGCTTCGGCCCGCTGATCCTGGTCGGCCACAGCGAAGGCGCACTGATCGCCAGCCTCGCCGCGGAGCAGGCCGGCGCCAGCGCGGTGATCACCCTGGCCGGCAGCGGTAGGCCGGTGGCCGACGTGCTGCGCGAGCAGCTGGCCCAGCGCCTGCCGCCGGCGCAATTGCCCGCTGGCGTGGCGCTGATCGACCGGTTGCAGGCCGGACAGACCAGCCTCGACGTTCCCGCGCCGCTGCGCCAGGTGTTCCGCCCCAGCGTGCAGCCGTACCTGATCACCTTGCTGCACCAGGACCCGGCGGCGGCCTTCGCCCGGCTCAAGGTGCCGGCGCTGATCGTCCAGGGGCGCAACGACATCCAGGTAGAGGTGGCCGATGCCGAGCGCCTCAAGGCAGCCAAACCCGACGCGCAACTGGCGTTGATCGACGGCATGAACCACGTGCTGCGCATCAGCCCCCGGGACATGAGCCAGCAGCGTGACAGCTACCGCAACCCCGAGCTGCCGCTGGCGCGTGAGCTGGGCGAGCGCATCGTCCTATTCATCCAAGGGTTGCCGCAGGCCTGAGACCTGCCCTCAGGTATTGCCCAGGCCTGCCGATAACGCGGCTGAGAAGGCAGTGATCCGCGGCCCACGCGCCCGGCCGCCGTGCACCTGAGGAACCCCTGATGACCGATGCCCCCGCCGCCGAGGCGACCGAAGAACAAGCGCCGGAAAGCGCCCCGCAGCCCTGGGCGGACCTTGCCGCCGAGCACTTCCAGCTGCTGCGCCTGGCGCCGATGCCGACCGACCGCAACAGCGGCGCCCGCCCGCTGCGCTTCGTCCAGTTCGGCTACGCCGAGCGCCACGACAAGGCCCACAGCCTGTTGCGCATGGAAATCCGTCTGCCTGGGCAGAAGGTGCGCAGGGAACAGAACCAGCTGGACATCCGTGTCGACCATGAGCTGCGCACGGTGCGCATCGGCGACCCGGCCGGCCTGCAGCTCGAGCCCCTCAACCGTGGTGTTGGCCGCTACCTGCTGGCGCAGGCGGTGCAATGGCTGCAGCACCGCTGCTCGCACTACCAGATCGAAGGCATGAGCCTGCCGAACAAGGACGCCCTGAACGAAGACACCCGTCTGCGCCGCGACCATGTGCTGCGCAGTGTTGGCCTGGAGGTGGAATACACCGATGGGCAGCTGCTCAAGGGGCGCCTGGTGGAAACGCCGGTGGGCCAGCTCAAGGGCGGCTGGAACACCGAGAAGGTGCAGCGCGTGGACAACCTCGAGGCCGCCGGCATGCTGCAACAGGCCGAGCAGAACCTGATGGAGAAGGAAGCGCAGTTGCGCGAGCGTGACGAACGCGTGGCCAAGTACCGCCGCGAAGACAGCGGGCTGCGCTTTACCATCACCTGCCTGGTGGCCTTCGCTGTGTTCCAGGCCGGTTTGCTGATCTGGATCGCCACCCGCTGACAGCCTGGGGCCGCCAGGCGGCCCATCGCCGGCAAGCCGGCTCCCACCCCGACCGGGCCGCCTTCAGGCCAAGCGCCATCCTGTGGGAGCCGGCTTGCCGGCGATGGGCTGCGCAGCAGCCCTGGCTACTCAAGAAGGGTCAGACCCGCGCCTTGAACAGCTCCTGATGCTGCCGGCACTGCTCGGCCGTCAGCATGAACACCCCGTGCCCACCGCGCTCGAACTCCAGCCAGGCAAAGTCCACCTCGGGATAGAGCGACTCGACGTGCACCTGGCTGTTGCCCACCTCGACAATCATCAGGCCCTTGTCGGTCAGGTGGTCGGCCGCCTCGGCCAGCATCCGCCGCACCAGGTCCAGGCCATCGTTGCCGCAGGCCAGGCCCAGTTCGGGCTCGTGGTGATACTCGGCCGGCATGTCGCCGAAGTCCTCGGCATCGACATACGGCGGGTTGGACAGGATCAGGTCGAAGCGCTGCCCCGGCAGCCCGGCGAAGCCATCGCCCTGCACGGTGTACACACGCTCCTCCAGGCCATGGCGCTCGATGTTCTGGTTGGCCACCGCCAACGCATCAAAGGACAGGTCGGCCAGCACCACTTCGGCGTCCTGGAACACGTCGGCGGCCACGATGCCGATGCAGCCGGAGCCGGTGCACAGGTCGAGGATGCGCGCAGGCTCGGCGGCCAGCCAAGGCTCGAAGCGTTTCTCGATCAGCTCGCCGATGGGCGAGCGCGGTACCAGCACGCGTTCGTCGACGATGAACGACATGCCGCAGAACCAAGCCTCACCGAGCAGGTAGGCGGTCGGCACGCGTTCTTCGATGCGGCGCTTGAGCAAGTGCTGCAGGCGTACACGCTCATCATCCTCGAGTGCGCAGTCCAGATAGCTGTCGGCCACCTCCCAGGGCAGGTGCACCGCGCCGAGCACCAGCAGGCGGGCCTCGTCCCAGGCATTGTCGGCGCCGTGGCCGAAGAACAGTTCATGCTCATGGAAGCGGCTGACCGCCCAGCGGATATGGTCGCGCAGGGTGCGCAGGCGGGATGTGATCACGGGGTACTCCTTTTCAGACAGGACAAAAGTCTAACAGCCCACACCGCACAAATGTTCCCTCCGATGGCCGAATGGATAGCCACAAGCCAGTAACCATGCCGCCTGCACTGTCAACCATTCACATTGGCGCCAAGGCAAGGGAGAATAGGTACACAAAAGCCCTACCCAAGGAGCCCTTGATGTCCGTTCCAACCACGATGTTCCGCCTCACTGGCCGCGACTACCCGCCGGCCAAGCTGAGCCAAGCCAGCCTGATCGTCATCGATGCGCAGAAGGAGTACCTGAGCGGTCCGCTGGCGCTGTCGGGCATGGACGAGGCCGTGGCGAACATTGCCAGGTTGCTCGACGCCGCCCGCAAGGCCGGCCGCCCGATCATCCATGTCCGCCACCTCGGCACCGTTGGCGGTCGCTTCGACCCGCAGGGCCCGGCTGGCGAGTTCATTCCCGGGCTGGAGCCGCGCGAAGGCGAGGTGGTGATCGAGAAGCGCATGCCCAACGCCTTCAAGAACACCAAGCTGCACGAGACCCTGCTGGCCTTCGGCCCGCTGGACCTGATCGTCTGCGGTTTCATGAGCCATTCCAGCGTCAGCACCACCGTGCGCCGCGCCAAGGACTATGGTTATCGCTGCACCCTGGTCGAGGATGCGTCGGCGACCCGTGACCTGGCCCTGAAGGACACCGTGATCCCCGCCGCGCAGATCCACCAGTGCGAGATGGCCGTGATGGCCGACAACTTCGCCTGTGTCGCCCCCACCGCCAGCCTGGTCTGAACCACGACCGCCCGGCGGACGGGCGGAACCCCAAGGTGACCCGCAGGTCGAAATCCGGATCAGTACCACCCGATCCTGAGGAATTCGAATGAAGCTCAAAGGCAGTTTCGATGCCAAGCGCCTGCGCCAGCGCGAGCCGAGCAACTGGGGCGCGCGTATCGCCGCGGCACTCTCGGTGCTGCTGGCCACCCTGGGCATCCTGCTGGCCATGGCCGGCTTCGCCGGCTTGCTGGGCAACTACGCCGCCCTGGCCGAACTCAATGCCAACCGGCCATTGTCGGCGGTCCTGACCATTGTCGGCCTGACCCTGCTGTACTTCGGCGTGCGCCTGTGGCGGCGCAGCCGTATCCGCCTGCGCCGCGGGCGCGAACTGAACCTGTCGCCGCACCTGATGAAGAAGCACGACTGACGCGTCTCGTACCGTCGCCAGGGGGAGCGGGCTTGCCCCGCGATGACAGTCGCGTAAACTACGCCGCCCACGTGGAGGCACCATGCAAGACGACGACTTTTCCCTCTTCCGCAGCCAAGTGCAGGGCGTCAAGCCAATCAAGCACGATCGCGCCGAAGTCGGCAAACCCAAGGCCGACCGCAAGCAGCTGGCAGGCCTGCGCCAGGCGGCGACCATCCGCAGCGACCAGACGCTGGTGATCGACGGCCTGTCCGACCAGTTCGTCATCGATGTCGGCGCCGAGGATGAGCTGATGTGGCGGCGTGACGGCGTGCAGGAAACCCAGCTGCGCAAGCTCAAGCTCGGCCAGATCGCCTTCGAGGGCAGCCTTGACCTGCACGGCATGAGCGTCGAGAAGGCCCGCGAGACGCTGTGGGCCTTCATCGCCGAAGCGACCAAGCTGGAAGTGCGCTGCGTGCGGGTCACCCACGGCAAGGCCGCGCGCCTGGACGGCAAGCGGCCGATGATCAAGAGCCACGTCAACACCTGGCTGCGCCAGCACCCTCAGGTGCTCGGTTTTACCTCGTGCCAGGCCCGCCACGGCGGCACCGGCGCGGTCTACGTGATGCTCAAGCGAACCATGCTCGAAGGGCGCGACGAGTGACATCGCGCTTGCAGCGCCGCCGTCGCCGCCGTACCCTTCGCCTTTGCGAAATTTTCCACAGGTAGATCCATGTCCCTGGAACAGAACTACACCGCGATCCTCAGCCAGATCGGCGAGGATGTCTCCCGCGAAGGCCTGCTCGACACGCCCAAGCGGGCAGCGAAGGCCATGAAGTACCTTTGCCGCGGTTATGAGCAAACCCTGGAAGAAGTGACCAACGGCGCGTTGTTCACCTCCGACAACAGCGAAATGGTGCTGGTCCGGGATATCGAGCTGTATTCGATGTGCGAACACCACATGCTGCCGTTCATCGGCAAGGCCCACGTGGCCTACCTGCCCAAGGGCAAGGTGCTGGGCCTGTCGAAGGTGGCGCGGATCGTCGACATGTACGCCCGCCGCCTGCAGATCCAGGAAAACCTCAGCCGCCAGATCGCCGAGGCCGTGCAGCAGGTGACCGGCGCCGCAGGCGTGGCGGTGGTGATCGAGGCCAAGCACATGTGCATGATGATGCGCGGTGTCGAAAAGCAGAACTCGACCATGCTCACCTCGGTGATGCTCGGCGAGTTCCGCGAGAACGCCGCCACACGCAGCGAGTTCCTCAGCCTGATCAAGTGATCGGCCTGTTTTCCGAGCCGACCCTCTGGGGTCGGCTTTTTCATTTCAGGAGTTGCCCATGATCGTCAAAGCCCTGCGGGTCGGCCTCGGCCAGCTTATCGTGTTCGGCGACTGGATCAGCCGTCCGGCCAAGAAGCAGCGCGATGCTGCGGCCCAGGCCCAGGTCGAACAGCAGGCCAAGGGCCTGGCGCTGTACCAGTTCCATGCCTGCCCCTTCTGCGTGAAAACCCGCCGCGCCCTGCACCGCCTCAATGTGCCGGTGGCGCTGCGCGATGCGAAGAACGATGCGCAGCACCGCCAGGCGCTGCTTGAAGGCGGTGGCCGGGTGAAAGTGCCGTGCCTGCGGATCGAGGAACAAGGCGAGGTGACCTGGATGTACGAGTCCAAGGACATCATTGCCTATCTGGACAAACGCTTCGCGGCGGTCTGAGAGATCGCCATCGCGGGGCAAGCCCGCTCCCACGCAAGCCAGAACCCATGGGGCGGGTCTGCGTGGGAGCGGGCTTGCCCCGCGATAAGGCCGGTCAATCCACCATCGGCACATGCCGAGGATGACTGGCCACCCGCGCCAACCAGGCCTGCACCGCCGGGTAAGGCGCCAGGTCGAAGCCCCCCTGATGCGCCACATGGGTATAGGCGTACAACGCCACGTCGGCGATCGAGTACTGCTCGCCGACCAGGTAAGGCGTCATTTCCAGCTGCTTGTTCATCACCTTGAGCGCCTTGTAGCCGCCCTTGTGCAGCCCCCTGTACTCCTCCAGCCGCTCTTGCGGCAGCCCCAGGTAGAACTGGATGAACCGCGCCACGGCGATGTAGGGCTCATGGCTGTACTGTTCGAAGAACTGCCATTGCAGCACCTGGGTGCGCAGCCGCGGCTCGCTGGGCAGGAACTCGCTGCCATCGGCCAGGTAGTTGAGAATCGCGTTGGATTCCCACAGGCAGGTGCCGTCCTCAAGCTTGAGCACTGGCACCTTTCCGTTAGGGTTCATGGCCAGGAACTCGGGGGTTTGCGTCTCACCCTTGAGAATGTCCACCGGGTGCCACTCATACGGGCGGTCGAGCAGGCTCAGCATCAGCTTGACCTTGTAGCAGTTGCCCGACTGGTAATCCCCATACACCTTGTACATCGCCCCTCCCCTTTCACGCAGTTGCGTAGTAATGCCTCATAGTTGGCGACTGTACGGCTAAATGCAATGCCTGCTGTATGGCAAGGATCACGCCATGGCACGGTAGCCTGAAAAAACTGCTTACACCTGCACAAGGAATTCCCTATGACCGATGCCACCTCAGCGCGCCTGCGGCCGCTGGCGGACAGCTCGCCGTCGGCGATCGTCGCCGGCTTTATCGCCATGCTCACCGGCTACACCAGCTCGCTGGTGCTGATGTTCCAGGCCGGCCAGGCGGCCGGTCTTACCAGCGCGCAGATTTCCTCATGGATCTGGGCCCTGTCGATCGGCATGGCAGTGTGCAGCGTCGGCCTGTCGCTGCGCTACCGCACGCCGATCACCGTGGCCTGGTCGACACCCGGCGCGGCGCTGCTGATCACCAGCCTCGGCGGGGTGAGCTACGGTGAAGCGATCGGCGCCTACATCACCTGCGCCGTGCTGGTGCTGATCTGCGGCCTGACCGGCAGCTTCGAACGCCTGGTACGGCGCATTCCCGCCTCCCTGGCCTCGGCCCTGCTGGCCGGCATCCTGTTCAAGATCGGCAGCGAGATCTTCGTTGCCGCCCAGCACCGCACGGTGCTGGTGCTGGGCATGTTCTTCAGCTACCTGCTGGTCAAGCGCCTGTCGCCGCGTTATTGCGTGCTGGCCGCGCTGCTGATCGGCACCGCGCTGTCCGGCGCCCTGGGGCTGCTGGACTTCAGCGGCTTCCAGCTGGAAGTCGCAACCCCGGTGTGGACCACGCCAAGCTTCTCGCTGGCGGCGACCATCAGCATCGGCATCCCGCTGTTCGTGGTGGCCATGACCTCGCAGAACATGCCCGGCGTCGCTGTGCTGCGCGCCGACGGTTACCCGGTGCCGGCTTCGCCGCTGATCTCGGCCACCGGCTTCGCTTCACTGCTGCTGGCGCCGTTCGGCTCCCACGGGATCAACCTGGCGGCGATCAGCGCGGCGATCTGCACCGGGCCGCATGCCCATGAAGACCCGGCCAAGCGCTACACGGCGGCGGTCTGGTGCGGGATCTTCTACGGTATCGCCGGCACCTTCGGCGCCACACTGGCGGCGCTGTTCGGCGCCCTGCCCAAGGAGCTGGTGCTGTCGATCGCGGCGTTGGCGCTGTTCGGTTCGATCATGAACGGCTTGAGCGTGGCCATGGGCGAGGTGCGCGAGCGCGAAGCGGCCCTGATCACCTTCATGGTCACAGCCTCGGGCTTCACCCTGTTCTCGATCGGCTCGGCGTTCTGGGGGATCGTGGCGGGGGTGCTGACCTTGCTCATACTCAGCCCGCGCAAAGGCTGAGACAAGCACAGGCATTCACAAGCGGAAATGCCCCACCATTCCCTTCAGGTCATTGCCCAGTTGCGCCAGCTCTACGCTTGAACGGGCATTGTCCTCCATCGCCAGTGCCGCCTGGTCGGCGCTGCCGCGAATCTGCGTGACGCTGCGGCTGATCTCCTCGGCCACCGAGCTCTGCTGCTCGGCCGCCGCGGCGATCTGCTGGTTCATCTGCTGGATCAGCGACACCGCCGCCGCGATGCTGCCCAGGGCGCTCTCGGTCTGCAGCGTGTCGGCCACCGCCAGGCGCACCAGCTCGGTGCTGCCGCGGATCTGCATCACCGACTGCTGAGCATTGCCGCGCAAGCTGGCAACGAGGCGCTCGATCTCCTCGGTGGATTGCCGGGTACGCCGGGCCAGGGCACGTACCTCGTCAGCCACCACCGCGAACCCCCGCCCCTGCTCCCCGGCACGCGCCGCCTCGATCGCGGCATTGAGCGCCAGCAGATTGGTCTGCTCGGCCACGCTCTTGATCACCTCAAGCACGTCCCCGATGGTATGGATCTCGGCGCTGAGGCTGTCGATGCCACTGCTGGCGGTTTCAGCGGCCTGCGCCAGTTGCTCGATGCGCTGCATGCTCTGACGCACCACCTGCTGCCCTGACCCAACCTTGTCGTCGGCAGCCTGGGCCGCCTGGGCTGCCTGCTCGGCGTTGCGCGCCACATCGTGCACGGTCGCGGTCATCTGCTGCATGGCGGTGGCCACCTGCTCGGTCTCGTCCTTCTGGCTACCGACTTCGCGGTTGGTCTGCTCGGTAACCGCCGACAAGGCCTGGGCACTGCCGGCCAACTGGTCGATACCCTGCTGCAAGCCACTGACGATGCCGGACAAGCCTTCGGCCATCTGCTGCATGGCCTGCAACAGCTGGCCGACCTCGTCGGCACGCGGCGGCTCGGCCTCGATACCCAGTTCGCCTGCGGCAATGCGCCGGGCCCGGCTGATCACCCGCTTGAGCGGCGCGACCACGGCGCGGGTGATCAGCCAGGCCGCCAGCACGCCTACCAGCAGCGCCAGCGCCGTGGCCGCAGTAATGGCGACGGCGTTGCGCGCCAGGTCAGCCTGCATGGCCTGCTCCTGATCGGCATACACCTGGTCGACGCGCGCGGTGACCTGCTCGGCACGCGCCTGCAACTGATCCTTGATACCCCGCTCCTGGCCCAGCAGGTCGGTGTACTCGTTGAGCTTTTCGGAGAAACTGCCGATATGCCCGGCCACTTCGCCCAGCACGCTCTGGTAGCCGGCGTCGGCGACCGAAACCTTGAGCTGGTCGACCAGGGTCGCCGCTTCGACGGTCTGGGCGATGCGGCCCTCGGCGCTGGCTTCACCGCCCTTGCGGCTCTGGTCCAGGCGCAACCGGGCCTCGTCCATGGCCTGCAGCATCAGCCGCGACACCTGCGCCACCTGCCCGGCCTGTTCCAGGAACTCACCACCCTGCTGCCCCTGGGACTGCTTGAGGGTATAGGTGCCATCGTCGGCCAGGCCGGCCTGCAGCACATCGAGGTTGTTGGCCACGCTCGATACCGACCAGCTGGCCATGTCCAGGGCCAGCTCCTTGGCCTGCACCGCCTGGACGAACTGGTCGAAAGCTTGCCCATAGGCATTCAGATCGGCCTCGGTCGAGGCCAGGGCCGGCACGGCCTGGGCCCGCTCCACCAACCCCTGCAACCCCGAGCGCAGGGCATCGGCCTCCTTGATGTCCGAGCGCAGGGCGAAGGCCTGTTCGTGCTGGCGCAGCTTCAACAGGTCGGTATTGAACTGGGCCATCTGCCGCAGCCCATCGAAGCGTTGGCCGACATTGGCCAGGGCGTACACACCGATGGCAGCCACCACCAGGGTGAGCAGCAACACCAGGGCGAAGCCCAGGCCGAGCTTGCGCGCCATGCCCAGATTGGCCAGTACACCGTGCTTGGTCGCAGCCATCACCAATCCCCTCGCCTTGTCGGACTTTACCGACAGCAAGAGTGACAATGGCGCCGACTCCGTCACAAGAGCCAGACGCGCCAATGGTGTCATTTAGCTATGAGCCTGTCGCTTTCAGACCGCCGGAGGTCGCCCCGCATGCCGAAAGAACGCCTCGGCCCGGGAATCCTGCCCATAGGCGACATTGATGCGCAGCCAGTCACTGGCCCGGCCGTGCGGATCGAAGGCGCTGCCCGGGGTGAGCAACACGGCATGCTCCAGCGCCAGCCGCTCCAGCTCGGCAAAGTCGCGCCCGGGCACCCGGGCCCAGACGAACATGCCGCCGACCGGCTCGCAGAACACCTCCCAGTCGCAGGCCTCCAGCTGCCGCAACGTCCTGGCCCGGTGCTGGCCCAGGCGCAACCGCAGACGCTGCACGCTCTTGCGGTAGCTGCCGTTGGCGAGCATCTGCCCGACCACCTGCTCGGCGAAGCGCGAGGTGCCGATGCCCGCGACCATCTTCAGCTCGGCCAGACGCGCCACCAAGGGCGGATCGGCCACCACATAGCCGACCCGCAGCGAACTGCTGAGGGTCTTGGAGAAGCTGCCCAGGTAGATCACCCGTTGCTCGCTGTCGAGGGTAGCCAGCCGCGTCGCCGGTCCGTCCTGGAAGTCGGCATAGAGATCATCCTCGACAATCCGCAAGTCATGCCCGCGGGCCAGCTCCAGCAGGCGATAGGCGACCTTGGGCGTCAGGCTGGTGCCGGTCGGGTTCTGGTACAGGCTGTTGATGAACAGACAGCGCGGTCGGTGTTCGGCGAGCAACTGCTCGAGCACGGCCAGATCTGGACCACTGGCAGTGCGCGGCACCTCAAACATGTGCACACCGTGCAGGCGCAGTAGGTTGTAAAGGTTGTAGTAACCGGGCCGTTCCACCAGCACCGTGTCGCCCGGCACCAGCAAGGTCCGCACCAGCAGGTCGAGGGCATGGCTGGCACCCTGGGTGGTGACGATTCGCTCCGGCTCGGCGGCGATATCCAGCCGCGCCAGCCCCTTGTGCAGTTGCAGGCGCAAGCTCGCCAGGCCCTGGGGCGGGCAGTAGTCGAACAGCGCCTCGGGCGCGCCACGGCTGACCTGGCGGATGGCCTGGGCCAGTTCAGCCTCGGCTCGCCAGGCCACGGGCAGCCAGCCACAGCCGAGCTTGAGCAGTTGCTCATGCCCTTCGCGGAACTGCCGCCAACTGCCGTCGATCGCCTCGCCCCACGGCTCGCCGGGGTCGGGCCGCAGGCCTGGCTTGCGCTCGGCGACGAAAAAGCCTGCGCCATGCCGCGCCTCCAGCCAGCCATTTGCCGCCAGGCGGTCGTAGGCCTCGATCACGCACGACGCGCTGACCGCCTGGGCCTTGGCCAGCGCGCGGATCGACGGCAGGCGAGCTCCGGGACGCAGGCGCTGCTGTTCGATCCAGGCCTGCAGGTGGTCGGTCAGTTGCTGGACCAACGGGGTGGGGAGTTTGCGGTCAAGATTGAAGTGCATGGCAAGTGTTCGGAGATTTCAGACAAACAGTTAAGCACAAAAAGCGGCAGAGTGTGCCTTGGCGAACAGCCGCTCTAGATTGGATGCTGGGCGCTATCGATCTTGCGGATATCCCCATGCCCACTCGCCACACCCCGGCCCTGCTGGCCTTCGCCCTGTGCCTGATCACCCTTGCCGTCAATCTCCAGGCCCCGCTGTACATCACCTACGCCGATCTCTCCGGGCAAGGCGCCGCAGCGACCGCCGTGGCTTTCTCCGGGTACGTGCTCGGCGTATTGCCAGTGCTGCTGGCCCTCGGCGGCCTGGCCGATCGGGTCGGGCGACGACCGTTGATCCTGGTCGCACTCGCCCTGTCGATGATCGCCACCTTGATCATGCTGCTGTCCCCCAGCCTGGCCTCCCTGGGCGTGGCGCGCTTGTTCCTGGGCCTGGGCACCGGCTTGGCCTCGGCCACGGCCACCGCGTACATGAGCGAGCTGATGCGGCCCGGCGAAAGTGACCGCGCCGCGACCTGGGTTACCGCCAGCACCTCCCTGGGCTTTGGCCTTGGCGCGGCGCTGACCAGCCTGTTTTTGCTGCGCGGGCCGACACTCACCCCAGGCAGTTTCCATTTGCAGCTGATACTGGCCGCTGCGGCCCTGGTGCTGGTCTGGCGCCTGCCAGACCCACGCCCGACGCAACGCAGCGCCATGCTGCGCCTGCCGTACTATCCCAGCGGCAGCCTGGCCTATGGCCTGGCGATCCTGCTGGCCTGGGCCTGTGTCGGGCTGGTCATCGCCCTGGTGCCGGGGATCCTGCGCCAGCACGGCCTGAGCACCTGGTCGGGGTTCTCGACCTTCTGCGTGATCAGCTGCGGCCTGCTGTTCCAGCCGCTGGCCCGACGCATGGCCAGTGCCCGGGCGACCTTGCTCGGGCTGCTGATCCTGCCGTGCAGCTACGCGCTGCTGGCCTGGGGCGCCGACAGTGGCAACCTGCCGGGCGTTTTGATGGGCGCGGTGGCCGCCAGCAGCGCCTGCTATGGCTTTATCTACCTGGGCGGGTTGGCGGCGGTGAATCAGTTGGCCGGCCAGGAAAAAACCCGGGCTTGTGCCGGGTTCTTCCTGCTGGCCTACCTGGGGTTCAGCCTGCCGGTGATCTTCACCGGGCTGCTCAGTGACCGGCTGGGGTCGCAGCTGGCCTTGATCATGTTTGGTGGTGTGTTGCTGCTGGGCTGCGCGGCGGTGGCACTGGCCCTGTGGCTGGCCTCGGTCAGATCGCCAGCGCGCCACCGTCGACCGTCAGGCTGTGCCCCGTCGTGAACGCCGCGCCATCGCTGCACAGGTACAGTACCGCGCTGGCGATCTCCTCGACCTTGCCGATGCGCCCGACCGGGTGCATCGCCGCGGCAAACTCGGCCTTGCGCGGATCGGCCTCGTAGGCGCGACGGAACATGTCGGTGTCGATCACCGCCGGGCACACCGCATTTACCCTGATACCCTTCTTCGCATACTCGATGGCCGCTGACTTGGTCAGGCCGATCACCGCATGTTTGGATGCCGCATAGATGCTCATCTTCGGCGCCGCCGAGAGGCCGGCCACCGAGGCGGTGTTGACGATAGCGCCGCCGCCCTGTGCCAGCAGCAGGGGCAGCTGGTACTTCATGCACAGCCAGACGCCCTTGACGTTGACACCCATGATCGCGTCGAACTCCGCCTCGCTGCCCTCGGCCAATCGCCCCTTCTCGATTTCGATGCCGGCATTGTTGAAGGCGTAGTCCAGACGCCCGTATGCCTCGACTACCCGCTCGTGCAATTGCCGCACATCTTCGTCCCGGGTAACGTCGCAGACAACGAACAACGCTTCGCCACCACTCTGGCGAATCAGCGCCACGGTGCCTTCGCCTCCGTTCGCATCACGATCGGCCACCACCACCTTGAGCCCCTCGGCGGCGAATGCCTGGGCCGTCGCCCGGCCGATGCCCGCCGCGCCACCGGTGACCAGGGCAACCTGGCCGGAGAAAGTCATGCTCATCACTGGCTCCTGCAAAAGATGGGAAGTCGTGGCTGAGTCTAGTCAGAGCACCGCTGAGCTGGGCAGCATCATCAAGGGTACGGTTGGACTACTATCGTTCGCAGTGATCTTGCGTGACGCGGCCCATTCAACCCGCCGATCATCCCCCCCTCACACTCGTTCGTTCAGGAGAACTCGCCATGCCCCACACCAACCGCCGTTTCCTGCTGACCAAGCGCCCGGTCGGCGCCGTGCGCCGTGACGACTTCACCTATGAGCAGGCCCCTGCCGCCGAGCCGGGCGAAGGCCAGGTGCTGGTGAAGAACCTTTACCTGTCCCTGGACCCTGCCATGCGCGGCTGGATGAACGAAGGCAAGTCGTACATCCCCCCGGTGGGCCTTGGCCAGGTGATGCGCGCACTCGGCGTGGGCGAAGTGGTCAGTTCCAAGCACCCGGACTACAAGCCCGGCGACCATGTCAGCGGCGCCCTCGGCGTGCAGGACTACTTCACCGGTGAACCTCAGGGCCTGCACAAGATCGACCCGCGCCTGGCCCCCCTGCCGCGCTACCTGTCCGCCCTGGGCATGACCGGCATGACCGCCTACTTCGCCCTGCTCGATGTCGGCCAGCCCAAGGCCGGCGACACCGTGGTGATTTCCGGCGCCGCCGGCGCGGTCGGCAGCATTGCCGGACAGATCGCCAAGCTCAAGGGTTGCCGCGTGGTCGGCATCGCCGGCGGCGCACAGAAATGCCAATACCTGCTGGATGAACTGGGCTTCGACGGGGTCATCGACTACAAGGCCGAAGACGTGCTCGCCGGGCTCAAGCGCGAATGCCCCAAAGGCGTGGATGTGTACTTCGATAACGTCGGCGGCGATATCCTCGATGCCGTGCTGTCGCGCCTGAACTTCAAGGCCCGGGTGGTGATCTGCGGCGCCATCAGCCAGTACAACAACAAGGAAGCGGTCAAGGGCCCGGCCAACTACCTGGCGCTGCTGGTCAACCGCGCGCGCATGGAAGGCTTCGTGGTGATGGACTACGTCAAGGAATACGGCAAGGCCGCGCAGGAAATGGCCGGCTGGCTGGCCAGCGGCAAGGTCAAGAGCAAGGAGGATGTGGTTGAGGGGTTGGAAACCTTCCCCGAGACGCTGCTCAAGCTGTTCAGCGGGGAGAATTTCGGCAAGTTGGTGCTGAAGGTCTGATCATTGCGGGCTGCGCTCAGGCGCAGCCAGGTTTGTGGGAGCGGGGGGGGGGCCCGCGCGCGGGCGGGGCGTGGGAGGGCCGCAGGCCGGCCCCCCCCCCCCCCCCCCCCCCCACCCCCCACCCCCCCCCCCCCCCCCCCCCCCCCCCCGCTCCCACGATCCCTGATTTAACCGCGAATCTCAGCCACCACAGCAGCCAACGCCTTGGCCGGATCCGCTGCCTGGCTGATCGGACGCCCGATCACCAGGTAATCGGAACCGGCGTCCAGAGCCTGGCGCGGGGTCAGGATCCGGCGCTGGTCATCCTGGGCACTACCCGCCGGGCGAATACCCGGGGTCACCAGCTGCAGCGACGGGTGCGCCGCCTTCAGTGCCGGCGCTTCCAGCGCCGAGCACACCAGACCGTCCATGCCGGCCTTCTGCGCCAGCGCCGCCAGGCGCAGCACCTGCTCCTGCGGGTCGACATCCAGGCCGATACCGGCCAGATCCTCACGCTCCATGCTGGTCAGCACGGTCACGCCGATCAGCAGCGGCTGCGGACCGCTGCGCTTGGCAAGCTCTTCGCGGCACGCCGACATCATGCGCAGGCCACCGGAGCAGTGCACGTTGACCATCCACACGCCCATCTCGGCCGCAGCCTTGACCGCCATGGCGGTGGTGTTGGGGATATCGTGGAACTTAAGGTCGAGGAACACTTCGAAGCCCTTGCTGCACAGGGTCTCGACGATGCCCGCAGCGCTGCTGGTGAACAGTTCCTTGCCCACCTTGACCCGGCACAGGGCGGGGTCGAGCTGGTCGGCCAGCTTCAGGGCGGCGTCACGGGTGGGGAAGTCCAGGGCGACGATCAGGGGCGTCTGGCAGGCGGGCATGGGCAGGGTCTCTTGGCAAGTCGTAAACGGCGCGCATTGTAAACGAAGTGGGGCGGGGTTTGGGGGCCGCGGGTCATGAGAATTGGCCTGGGTGGGGGTGGCTCCTATAATGGAACCAACGGCTGCGGCAATGGCTCGAATGCCATGTAAGCGGTGCCCTATACGCTTTCAGGAGAATCTCGATGCCTTGGTATGCCTGGTTGATACTGCTTGTTGCGCTTGGGTCGATTGTCGGCGGATTGATGCTGCTCCGCGATACGGCGAAGAAGTTGCCGTTGACCGAGGAGCAGTTGAAGAAGGTGCATGAGCGCAATGCCGAGGCGGATGCGAAGGATGCGCAGGATCGCTGATGCGCGGCAGAAAGCCGACCGATACTCATCGGTCGGCTGACCGAGGTTAGTTCACCCTCAGCTTTTCACGGTTGCGCTCGAGCAGCGCATTGCCGATTCCCTTGATTTCCAGCAACTCATCCACCGATTGGAATGGGCCGTGCGCCTCTCGATAGGCCACGATTGCCTCTGCCTTGGCCTTGCCGATGCCATTGAGTTCGTTCTGCAGGGTCAACGCATCGGCCTGGTTGAGATCAACCGTCCCCATTTGCGCCGATGACGTGGCAGCTTGCAGTTCGACCTGTTCGACAACGGGTACCGGTGCCGCTGCAGGCGCAGCGGAAACAGAGAATGACAGGCAGGTGAAGACCGGCAGCAACAGATAGGTCAGTACATAGTTTCGCATGTTGAGACTCCTTGGTCGTGGATTCCAGAGGCAGCGTTCCTTGGCTGCCCCTAAACCCTAGACGCTAAGGCCGCACATTCAACAGGCGAACACTCGGAAGAGTATTACCAGATCATTCCGCCGACAAGAACTTAACTTTGCAAAATGTAGATGACTTATAACAAGCACCCAATAGAGCGCATTGAAAATCCAGAGACATCCGCAATGCAAAGCACCTGATGCGCGGCCCCTGTGGCGATGAGATTTTATATCACGCCGGTCGCAGGAAAGCTTTTGAATCTCTAATCCGCTGAATAAAGGTGCGCCCAGCTGCTACCCCGTATCGCTCAATAGTTTTTGTCGCCACGTAGCACAGGACGAAAAGCAACACAATCTGCTGCAACTTATAGGGGATGGCAGTAAACCCGATCTTGACGACCAAAATCTCCAGATAACCCCACGACCAAAGATGGAATAGATAAATCGCGTAGGTCATCTCGGACAACGTCTTGATAATCGCATTACTAACGATTCGTTCTCTCAATGCCCACCCCGACAAGAAGAGCAAGGTTGCCATCACTATATAATTGCTTTCCTTGAGCGCTGGTTTCAGTAGCACCGTTTGCTCAATGGAAACCACTGCAATCAAAAAAATCAAGGAAAAGCAGAGATAGCGATTCGCCAGATTTTTTTCGACAAGATAGACCATTACACCCACAAACAAAAACGGTCCAAAAATGTTGAGGTAGCCATCAGTCCAGGCACCAGCGTGTGGGAACGCGCCACCAAAGAATAGTATCAGGGTCATGACCGCAAGAACCAATGGCAGGAGTTTGGGCCGCTCAATGAGGCCCACTGCTTTCAGAACAGCCATGAACCCATAGAACAGAATTTCTATCCTCAGTGTCCATTCCACGCCACCCAGTGCATTAGGCGTATTGAAAAAATCCCCGACCAGTAGAAGCCTAGAGGTCAACTCAAGCAAAGAAGGTAAAGGCACGCTCATAACCGTATGCGTGACTACAACCTCTGACAGAATTGCAACGACGTAAAGTGGGTAAATTCTAAAAATCCGACGAATGACGAATTCGCCTGTACGTTCATGTTGCAGGACATGGGTAATGATATACCCCGACGTCATGAAGAACACAACGACACCGGCCGCCCCAGCGAAACAGATGTCATATATCAGCTGCGCGACCTGGCGAACAGTGAGATGCAGGGAGGTATCCATTGCAATCTCAGCCAGATGCTTGTTGAACAGGTGACCTATGAGTACGCTTAGAAAGGCAAACACCCTCATGAAGTCGAGAAAGTCGATCCTGCTTTTATCTCTCAACATAACTACCCGCCAGTGACCGAGGAAAAATGGGCTAGATTCTACATCAGACAGAAGCAAAAGCAAGCATCAGGATTGCTGGAGCCATCTGTATTTTTCACACCTGTTACCGCTACCACGCTTGAGGCTGTCGGACCTCATCGACAATCGGAGGCCGTTGACTGCAAGTAAGCGCTGCCCTTGCCTTTATTGCGTTATTGCACCCACTCAAAAAAAGTTCTATTACTGTCATCAAGCCGTAGCTCTATTTTTAAACAACCTTGAAAAACAAACCCGCAACAGTATGCGCCCCCCATCACACCGCCATTCCCCAGCGCCTCCGACGCCACAGTGAAATCATCTTCATTCTAGCGGGAGTTTCATAATACTTGAAAAGGAAAATACTGAGCACCAAAGAGACTACAAAATAGACGACTGCAAAGCCTGCATCCGTCAAAACAGCATGATCACTATTAAGCCTCAGCCTGAGTTCCTGACCAACAATAATTACCAACTGATGCACGAGATAAAATGCAAAACTCGCCTCCCCCAACAGAACCAACAAGCGTGAGCTTATCGCTTGCGCAAGAACTCCCTGCTGGTGCGCAAAGGAAAAAACAAGGTAAGCCATAGGCAAAAGATAATAGATATCAAATCTATAGGACTGTGGAATGAATTTACCAAGGGAGAAGAAAGCCACAAGTACGAGCAATGACGACGCCTGACAGAATGACGCCTGCCCGCTCGTGTACACCGGCCCCCCCACATAGAGCCTAAACAGCAAAATCCCCACCAGGAAATCAGCAAGGCGCAGCGGAGGAAAGATATAAAACAAGAAATGCTCCAACGCTTCGCCGCCCCACAAAGCCAAGGCACATTTCAACAAAACAATAGAGACAACGACACCTACCAGCGCGCGGGTACCGAATGAAATTAAAAAAGGAAACAATATATAGAAAAAAAGCTCTACTGACAGACTCCACGAAGGGGCATTAAACGAGAAGTACACCGATGCCTTGGCGCTCAGGGCTTGAAAAAGACTGATATTTAACAGTAACGACGATACATATTTCCAAACACTGGATGGCCCGCCGCCAACTGCCGCCAATACAGCAATGGACGCCAGCAAAGTCAGTAGATGTAGCGGGTAGATCCGCGCCGCCCTCGAAAACAGATACTCGCCGTAACCAAATACCTTGCCATGATTGGCGTAAGCAAGAATAAACCCCGAAAGCACAAAAAAAAAGGTGACCCCAATGTATCCTTCATACATATAGTCACCATAAAAATCGGACACCACTACGGAATCGCTTTGCCTTAAAAAATTCAGATGACTAACAAAAACCAAAAGCGCGCCAAAGAAACGCAACGATGTCAGGGCAGAAAGTTTAGAGCCCATAAAAATTTACCTTACCATTGCCTGACCGAGAGATGCAGGGCTAATATCGACCCACAGCGCGAGCTTAATAAAACGCAGTAACTTATAAGCACAGCACACAGTCGATCTTACTCAGAACCGGACGAACAGGTGTATCCCGCACATTGATTGCGGGGCACACCCTGATCGACATGCATACATCTATTAAATCACGGATCCATTCGCCTCTGAAGATAGATCCAATCTACAATTTCACTGTCCGGAGAATAGCCGCTGACCATTTCCCGAAGCAACTGGCGAACAGAAACATAATCATCCATCTGCACCGCACTCTGCAGTCGAACCAACTGTTCCTTGAGTGCTGACCACTCGAGGAAGTCCTCATCGGCGCTCATGATCATCGGGTGCTGAGTGGAGACGACGTTGTCGCCGATCAGCAGCTCTTCATAGAGTTTCTCTCCTGGCCGCAATCCGGTGAACTCAACGGCGATGTCACCATTCGGATTACGCTCCGACCGAACGCTAAGGCCAGAAAGGTGAATCATCTTCTCTGCCAGTTCCACGATCTTCACCGGTTTTCCCATGTCCAGCACGAACACATCCCCTCCCAACCCCATGGAACCAGCCTGGATGACAAGCTGCGCGGCCTCGGGAATGGTCATGAAGTAACGGGTAATCTTGGGGTGCGTGACGGTCAGTGGACCACCAGACTTGATCTGCTTGTGGAAAAGCGGAATGACTGAACCCGAGGATCCCAGCACGTTGCCGAACCGGACCATGGTGAACCTAGTCCGGTTGACATGAGGAAGATTACTGCTGCGGCCAAACAGGACAGGGGCAGACTCACGGCTCAACGCCTGCAGGATCATCTCTGCCAAACGCTTGGTACTGCCCATGACGTTGGTAGGACGAACCGCTTTGTCGGTGGAAATCAGCACAAAATTCGATACGCCGGCCTGCAACGCAGCCTGTGCGGTGTTGAGCGTTCCAAAAATGTTATTGAGAACCCCTTCGGCGATATTGTGCTCGACCATAGGTACATGCTTATACGCGGCAGCATGGTAGACCGTGTCGATATGCCAAGTACGCATGACGTCGAATAGTTGATCAGGATTGCGAATGGATCCCAGAATCGGTAATACCCTGACAGGCAAAGACTCGCGGGAAACCCGCTGCTCGAGCTCGCTCAGAATGCTATAGAGATTAAACTCACTGTGTTCAAACAGCAGCAGATTCTTCGGACGAAGACTCAATATCTGACGACAGAGTTCGGACCCGATCGAGCCCCCGGCCCCGGTGACCAGCACAGATTGGCCGACAACACAGCGCTCCAGCAACTCGCTCTGTGCCGGCACTGGATCACGCCCAAGCAAATCGGCGATGTCGACTTCCTGGATATCATCTACTTTGACCTGACCACGGGCCAGGTCCATGAAGCCAGGCACACTACGCACATGCAAGGGGAAGCCTTCGAGGAAGCTCAGTATTTCACGCCGGCGCGCACGGGTTGCCGAAGGAATGGCGAGCAGGATTTCCTCAGCGCCGGTCAACTCCAGCATTCTTTGAATATGCTTGGGTTTGTAGACCTGCAGCCCGGCGATCACCCGATCACTGATGCTCAGATCATCGTCAATGAAAGCCACCGGACGCATCAGCCGGCCCATGCGCAAGGCCGCGACCAACTGGTTGCCGGCAGCTCCAGCCCCATAAACCGCGACTTTCGGCAATCCATCATCACGGTTTGTGAAAGGGACATGCTTGGCCGCTGCAAACCAGTCGCCCAAAAAGTATTGGCGCATCAACAGACGCAGTCCACCAAGAAACACCAAGCTCAACCACCAGTAGTTGAAGATGATCGAGCGTGGCACCACCGCCTGATGGTTGCTGTACCAATAGACCACCAGTGCAAGGATCAACGACGAAAGGCTAACGGCCTTGGCGATGGCGATCAGCGCATCGTTACCGAAATATCGCATGACTGCACGGTACATGCCGAAGCGTATGAACAGTGGGATCGCCACAATCGGGGCGGCGATAAAGAGCCACAGGTGCTCCTTGATCGGATTGGATAGCTCTTCGACCCCCAGGCGAACAAGAAATGCCAGCCACAAGCTGCCCCAGACCAACACAACGTCAGTTGCAACCTGCAACAGCCTTTTGTATCGCCGAGGCAACCCTAGCAATGCGGACCGAAAACTATCCATAACCCCTTTCAAAATCATTCTCCTCTTACTGAACCTGAGCCGCACTCGCAACAATAGTGGCTGGCATGAACGATGCCGCCGGGGCCTTTTGGTCTTGGTCACTCATGCTGGCGACTTGTCGACCATTTCCCTTTGCCCCGCCTTGAATTTGACGGCAAGCGCGAGGAGCGGTGCATAAGCCACGATCACGCCAACCAATGCATCCACATGTCCCAGTGCCACAATGGCCGCCCAAGGCAGCAGCCAGAGCAGATTGATGGCCGTTACGGCCAGCGTGACGGGACGGTGCTTACCGAAATATCGCGAAGCATACTGGTAGGCATGGCTTCGGTGTGCTTCATAGACCTTGTCGCCACGCAACAGCCGACGAGCCAGGGTAAAGGTGGCATCGACGATGAAAACACCCATCAGGATGATCCACGACCAGAGCAGCACGGGGGCGCCGTTTGCGGCATGCAATGACAGCAGCGCCAACTGGATTCCCAGGAAACCACTGCCTGCGTCACCCATGAAAATACGTGCCGGTGGGAAGTTCCAGAACAGAAAACCAGCCACGGCCAATGCAAGCAATGCTGGTGCCCAAACCATTGATGAAGCGCCACAAGCGACATAGATGACGCATGCACCCAAACAGACCGTTATCGCCTGAAGGCTAGCCAAGCCGTCGATACCGTCCATGAAATTATAGAGATTAAGCATCCACACAATGTAGAAAGCCGCCAGCACGTAGGTAACCAGGCTGATGTCCAGTGTCGCGCCCAGGATCACCAGCTTTGGCGCATTACCTAGCCAGAACAACACCCAGCAGGCTGCGGAAAAATGTCCCAGCAATCGCCACCGGGCCGCGATATGGCCATGGTCATCGAGAAATCCGATTACTGCCACCAGGCCGCATCCACCCAAAGAACCGATCAGCAGGCCGGTCGAGATGAGATCGAGGCCGTAGGCAACCGGCAATGCCGCGAGGAACGCCAGCACGATTGCCACACCACCACCGCGTGGAGTGGGAACGGAGTGAGAACTGCGGGCATTGGGAACATCGATGATGCTTCGGGCAATTGCATAACGACGCAACGCCCCTGTCAGCAAGTAAGAAACCAGCAGAGCAGCAATGGGAAGGATCCAGTAACTCATCGAATGGGGTTTTCCAGGAAATGTTTTGCAGTGATACCGAGCGCTTCCTCCAGTGACACAGGCGGCTCCCAACCGAGCATCTGGCGTGTCTTGGAGATATCGACCTGAAGCGAGCCGCAGAGACGTTGTGACAGCGCCCGCTTACCCAGCAGATTGGCCCCGAAGGTCAGTAGCGAGCTCGGTACCGGTATCAACCTGGCCGGCTTGCCCAGGGCGACCGACATCTTCTGTAGCAGCTCCGTGGTGGAAACGTCATGGCCGTCACTCACCAGAAACACTTGGTTGGCGGCCGCCGGGTGCGAGCAGCACAACACGATCAGGTCGACGAGGTTGTCCAGGGCCACAAGGCTGCGCTTGTTATGTATGGCACCGAAAGGCAACGGAATCTGTTTGTCGAGCCAACGCATCATATTGTGGAAGTTGGCCTTGACCCCAGGTCCGTAAACCAGCACAGGCCTGATGACGACGATCTCCATGCCCAGGTCACGTCCCAGCTTCATCAACTGCTCTTCCGCTTCCTGCTTGGACACCCCGTAAGGGTCCGAGGGCGAGGCATCATCATCTGCATGGTAGGGCTGCCCCAAAGGCGTTCCCTCGCCATTGACCTTGATCGAGCTGATAAAGACAAAGCGCTTTACCCCAGCTTGGGCGGCGCGCCGGGCAAAGGCAAGCGTTGCCTCGACATTGATCTTGCGAAATTCCGCCAACGGGTCGGCGGCGACCTCGTTCATCACATGCACCCGGGAGGCACAATGAATCACCACGTCAAACGCCCGCTCAGCCTGAGGCCAGGCAGATTCGCTTGCCAAGTCATCGAACAGGTGTTGCTTGACCCCGGCGGGCAACGAGGTCGATTGCCGGCGCACTGCCGCAATCACCTCTACCGGCATCGTCGCCAATCGCTTCAACACCCCTTGACCAACAAATCCGGAACCGCCTGTTAACACTATGCGCATCGTACCATCGCCCCTTGTCCTTTCTACTTGCGGCATCATTGGCGGTCCATGATCGCCTTGATGAACATCTGCATTTCCCCAACCACCAGATCCTGCGAAAAGTCCCGGCGAGCCCTCTGCAGTCCAGAGACCGCGAGCCTATCACGAAGTACGGAGTCGCTATGAAGCCGGGTGAGAACCTGCCGAATCTGCGCAATATCCCCTGCTTCATGGAACAACCCGGTGACATCTTCTTCGACGGCATCGGTCAATCCGTAGATTCGCGAGACCATGCTGGGCACTCCCACCGCTGCCGCCTCGATGACCGCCAGGCCAAAACCCTCCCGGTAGCTGGGCATGCAAAACACGTCGGCCATTGCCATGTAGTGCTCTGGTGTCCGAGTGAAGCCCACACGATGAAACCGGCCCTGACAGGGTTGCATGATGGCGGCGAGCGACTCATCGATACCCTCGTCATCGGGGCCGACAACCAACAGATGTGCATCGGCGTACGCTTCGTCAAGCGATGCAAAGGCCCGGGCAAGATCCAATATCCCCTTGGCCGTATTGACCCGCCCAAGAAACAGGAAAACCTTGGCATTGTCGGCAATGTTCATCTCGCTACGCATTTGCGCGGCCCGCTGCGGATCCGGCTTGAAGCGCTCGATATCCACACCACTGATGGAGCCTTTGCCAAGCACCCTGATCTTGTCTCGGGCGACGATCTTCGACTCGATCAGAAAGTCTCTTTGCGAATGACTGTCAGTCAGCAGATGAGTTGCGGCGCCGGCCAGGAGACGGTCAAGGAACATCAGGAAACGACGCCCAAGCCCACGCCGCGTGAACCAGACCTGCCCGGTGAAGATGTGCACACGGCACCGTGTCGCCGACAGCCACCCCGCCAACATGGCGACAAGTCCAGACTTGGGCATCAGGGATAGCACGCAGTCATACCGACGCTGCATCAGGATTCGCCAAAGCCGGTACAGCGAGATCACGTCACGTTTGAGAGAGATCTTGCGTTCGATGGCATAGGGAATGAAATCGACATGCTCTCCCAGCAGCTCTTCAACCTCATGATGCGTACCGGGGACCATCAATGTTACGTCATATTTTTCAGAAAGGCGCTTGATATGCGCCCGCATGAACACATGCAAAACAACAGGGACTGTAGCCACTATGCAAATTTTGTTACGCGAATGCATATCAGTATCCAAATGGCTCACTTTTTTTCAAAATAGAGACTAATTGCTCGGGCATTGTGGCCGAAGGACTAAAGCCAAGGAGCGATTGCGCCAAACTGGTATCGTAAGCTGTACGCTTGACCAAGGCATCAATTCGCTCCTGAGTAAGCGGAGACAACCTTGGGGGCAGCAGCGCTACCATAGCCCTCAGAAATTTTTCTGGAAGGCGAAAACGCGGCGGGCGAACGCCTTGGATGGAGGCTATGGCCTCGACCAAAGCCACTTGCTCGCAATCATTGGATATGATGAAAGTCTGATTTTTCGACTCGGACTTTTCAGAACAGATCAGTAAGGCTCTCACTACATCATCGGCATGTATATAGGTCGAGATCGCACCTATCTGACCGATATAGAAAAACAACCTGCGATGAACAGCGCGGGCCAACTGGAAAAACGATTGGTTAGACATTGCCGCGTGAAGCACTATCGACGGCCTCACGATCGTGTAATGCAAACGCGGTGTAACAGACGCTACCGCCACCAGTGCCTCATCAGCAATGGTTTTGGTTACCTCATAGTCTCCTACTGGCGCAGGGGTACTCTGCTCATCTACCACGCGCAGCGAATGAGGAGCACCACTACCTGGTCCATATGCTCCAACACTACTTAACTGAATCCAGTGCAGATCACGCTCCGAGCGTTGGATATGACGCACCGCGGCCCCCAACAATGCACGAGTACCATTCACATGCAAATCATGCATGAACTCGGTTCTTTTCAGCTCTCCAGCGCAGTGAAATAAAACGTCCAATCCCGCGACGAATCCTGACAATTCCTGTTCGTCACTCGTCAGATCCCCCACGTGCACCTTTACACCGGGCATGTCGAAATCAGCGCGACGGGTGAGCACCACGACTTCATCTCCACGCGCCAGCAAAGCCTGGCAAAGGAGTCTGCCGATAAAACCACTAGCTCCTGTTACTCCAACCTTCACGTCTCTACCTCCCCTGACTTGTGTATACCTGCTTGGCGGAGCGTTTCGCGTTGCTGTTGCCCAGCGAACAGATACAAGGACACTGCAAAGATCGGCATGACCTGCAGTCCTTTGAAATTTATGATTACAAATATCAAAAGCAAGGCGAGCGCAAAAACCTTGATCTCCCGACTTTTTTCATAGCGTCCGGAAAAAAGTATCGGAAAAAGGTAAAAGCTATTCAAAAGTACAAATAACGCAATAGATCCCACACCCGAAAAATACAGAAGCCGCAGGTAACCAACATCGGTTCCCTTATAGAAACCTAGCACTGATGTATCCTCGGAGAAGTAACGACCGTCACCATACAGATATGTCGATAACTGATCAGGCAGTCTATACATGAATGACAGAGATTGAACACTGTCGCTGTGCAGTTCACCTGTCGTTGCAAAATTTCTGAAGATCTCTGTAGCTTGGTAGAACGCACCCGATGTTACATAGAAACTCAGCACGACCATTCCCACCAGAGCGACTAGCATCAGAACCTTCAGGCCCAGACCACGACGACTGGCGCCGAGGATCGCGAAAGGAATTATCGCGCTGCGCGCTATCGCCATCGCGACCGGAAAAATCAGAATAATCAACAACCCCTTAAAATAACCAGGGCGAGAAATTAGCAAATAATAGAAGGTCGTTATAACAAGTGTAAGGGCGCCATCAACATGAAACAGGCCAAAACCGAGCGCACGCAATCCATAAATATGCTGAAACACCTCGGCCGATCGCGGTGAAATAAAGCCTAACAGCGCAAGGTATACCTCGCGATCAACAACAGAAATGATGACCAAGGCGCTTTGCAAGGCAATCCAAGCCAATATAACCGAAGGCCTTTTACTCGTAACGCGATATATCACGTAGCCAAAAAATATATTGAGAAAAATCTTGCTGGACACGACGAAATGAAAGAACATATCTCCCGGCGCACCGGAAGTAGCGACAAGCGCACCACCGAGCAACCAGCTTCCAAACAACAATATTAAGGCAACCGAAAAACCGCCATTGGCAACAAGCAACCGAAGAAATCCAAACAGATAGAAGGGCATGAGTAAAACCGCCATTGGGATTTCGGTACCGTAGATACGCGGAAACCCAATTACCAGCACGAGTACAATGAGCGCCAACAGAAAAGAGCCTTTTTTCTCAGCCTGCTCATTGCCATGCACGCCTACATCTATTGTCATCGGATCTTTACCATTTGAACAGCAAATTAAAAAGCCCTTGCCACATGCGCACATCTCCTACTCGCCAACACACCGAAGGTAGCATCTTGACCGCTTGGAGTTTTGCCACCATGGCATGATCGCGAAACTTCATACAATGCAACATCGATTGATTGGAGGCATACAATGGGTGGAGGCGATAGGCACTCGCAATTTTTGCCATCTCATTCTGCATCAACGCATAGTTTTTTGATGTATTGCTATCATGCCGACGATAGAGAGAGACCACTTCACCGACAATTCTCAATCGCTCTCCACCATGGGTCATCCGAAGCCACAAATCCCAGTCCTCGACCTTGACTTGCGGATTAAACCCGCCCATACGGCGAACCACTTCGGTACGTAGCAGATTGGCAGGGGCCAGCAGCTTGACTTTGGCCAGGAAAATATCGGCAAAACAACAATCGCGCGAAGCAGGGTTGACCTGCCCTACGATTTTTCCATCATCGTCCATCATCATGATGCCGCCAAATGCTCCAGCAAACGTCGCGTCCTCCTCCAAGTGCGCCAACAGTTTCGTTGTCTTGTCCGGCAACATGGCGTCATCCGAAGCAATCACACAGAAGTATTCGCCGCGACTCCATGCCAATCCCTCGTTAAGGGTATTGGAAAGCCCCTTGTTTGGACGACTGCGAAATTCGAACCGTTCGAAACGCGCCTCGCACTCGGTAATAAGTTGTTTAATCACCTGGCAACTCTCATCAGGAGAGCCGTCATCGATTACGATCAACTCGATACGCGAGTAATCCTGCTCTAGAATGCTGCGTACGCACTGCTCGACGTAGCGCTGATGGTTATAAACAGGTATACAGACACTGACTAGACCTTTCACAAGTTTTTCCGATTCGCCACCGCAAGGTAGATCTAGCACCCGACTCATTTGAACACCCCGAACCGCTTCAACGCCAAGTACATGAAGACAAGATACGCTGCATAGTTCAACGCATGCGCCATAGCCAAACCCGAAAGACCTAGCCATGGCAGGAGCAAGCGCGTTAACGCATAGAATAAAAAGGCAAATAGAACTTCAGATGCAATATAAATTTTAAATCGGCCTTTCGCGATAAATACGTAAGCCAGCATCCAGCTACAAATACGCAGTACATCACCCAGCATCTGCCAGGCAAACATATCGCGAATAGGCAGAAAATCCTCAGTAAACAGCAGGCCAATAATAAAGTCGCGCAGCGCATACATTATCAGCGCACAGAGTACCGTGACAGGTACAATTATCTTGTAGCCCGCAATAATTTCACGACGAATATCCGCCAGGTCCTCCAACTCGGAGAAACGAGGCAGAAAATAAACACTGAGCGTGGTCGTTACAAGCATCAGATAAGCCGCACTAAGACGCCACATAGCCTCCCAATAGCCCGCAACTTCCCACCCAACTTGAGTACCAATGTACTCACGAATAGCAATTTGGCTGAGTGGAACACAAATGGCCGAAGCCAAAGCCATGGAGGTAAATTTAAGCAGATTCAGCGCGATAGACTTGTCGAAACGTCCAAAAAAATTAGCCAAGGTGAACCAAGAGGTTCTGAGAATGATGACCAACGTGACGAAAAAACTAAGGGACTGATACACCGCCAACGCAACCAAGGCACCGTACAACCCCAATCGAATAGCCAATACAGTAGTGACGAGAAGAGAAAAAAGACTACCGGCAATATTGGCGATTACGTAAAGCGCGATCTCCTTCCTGCCATTTAGGATAGCAATCAGCAGGGCATTGAGCGTAAAAGGGAGAAGGAATGCGGCAAACCATACAAACACACTTGCATAGGCTGAATCCTTCATAAGCAAAACAGCTAAATGATCGCTGAACGCGAAAATGAGCAGGCTCGACAGCACAGAGCCTGCCCCGGTAATGATCAACGCTGTGCGCCAAACTTCTCGCTGACGCGGCAGATCATCTCCATACTCAGCAGTATACTTGGTTACGCCAGTATTGATTGCACCACTGGCAAACGTGGTGATCATTTGAACCGCATTTTGAAACTGTCCAAGTACGGCGTAGCCCGACGGACCGACATAGATTGCTAGAATCTTGTTCAGTCCGAGCAGGGTCAACATCCGCACAATTACGGAAATACCATTGAGAAGACTGGTCTTTATAAGCGTCATCGACTTAGAGGACCATACCCTTGAAGGAGTTACAGGCAGCGATAACCTTTTCGACGTCCGCCTCCATCATGGTCGGGTCCATGGGTAGACTCAGCACCTCTTGATGCAACTGCTCGCTGACGGGATAACTGTCCCCGCGCCAGTCCGCATACGCCTGTTGTTGATGTGGCGGAATGGGATAGTGAATCAGCGTTTGTACACCTTGCTCATTAAGATGCTGCTGCAATGCTTCCCTCTGAGCCGTTCGCACTACGAAAAGATGCCAAACATGTTGCTCCTCTCGTTCTACCGTTGGCAGCCTGATCGCTGGATTATCAATACCAGCAATATAGCGACTTGCAATAACCCGCCGTTGCTGCGTATGAACGTCAAGCACACGAAGCTTTACAGAAAGCATCGCCGCCTGAATTTCGTCCAACCGGCTATTTACTCCTCTGTACAGGTTTTCGTACTTTTTGTGAGAGCCATAATTGCGCAATGCTCGCAGCGTCAGAGCGAGATCGTCATCATTGGTCGTGACAGCCCCTGCATCACCCAGGGCACCAAGATTCTTACCTGGGTAGAAGCTGAACCCTGAAGCATCCCCCCAGTTTCCACATCGCCGCCCATCAATACTTGCACCGTGTGACTGTGCGGAGTCCTCCAGAACAAGCAACCCATGCTCCTTGGCCAATTGCATGATGGCGGGCATGTCAGCCAACTGTCCGTACAGGTGAACAGGTAAGATCGCCTTGGTATTCGACGAAATGGAGCGCTTGATAGCGTCCACAGAAATATTAAACGTGTCAGGATCAGGCTCAACCAAAACGGGCTGTAACTGATTTTCCGAAATGGCAAGAATACTTGCTATATAAGTATTAGCCGGGACAATCACTTCATCACCCGCCTTGAGCCTACCCAATTCTTTCCAGGCCCGGAGCGTCAGCACCAAGGCATCCAAGCCATTAGCGACACCAACACAATGTTTTACACCACAGTACTTTGCCCAAGCACTCTCAAACTCAGAAAGCTCTTTACCCGCAATATACCATCCTGACTCGATAACCCGCTTGCACGCTTCCACCAATTCATCTTGAAGCGTTTCGTTTATTTTCTTCAGATTGAGAAAGCTGACCATCATATTCCTCATGAAATCCTGAGCCCGGTTCGACCGTGTAAGCGAACCCGGGACAACCCTATCATCACGACACTTTGAAAGCCTGTGTCTTCACGGTCGCAACGCAACGCTGCAACCCTACCTCAAGACATGAACGGTGCGCGGAATGCCTACTATCTCACATTAGTGACACCAGCGTTACAAGGCAAAATGCCACCCCACCCGTCGTTGATAAAGCCGCCGAGGGGTTAGGAAAGCAGTTCTCAACGCAACCGCCCCCCGCTGAGATCTTCGCGCCGCAGGACAGCGCCCGGAGACTCTACCCGATCGAAGGCAGTACCTTTGAACTGCGAGGCATTGCTCATGAACAGGTGCCGAAGTAGCACAAAACTCACCCCTAATAACAACCCCACCAGCATGCCGCTGATGCCTAACAGCCATTTGTTCGGTGAAATCGGTGCCTGCGGGCTCACCGCACGTTGATCAATACTCACAAGCTTGAGCATCGACGCCTGCAATTTGAGCTGCTCCAACTCAAATCGCTCCGCCCTGATACTAGCGATATCCTGTGCGTACAAATCAGTAAGCTTGCGCTGCTCAAGCGCCTCAATTTCACGATTGCGCTCGAGCATCTGCAGCTCCTTCGCAATCTGAGGAATTCGAGTGTCCACAAAATCGTCGGAGCGGCGCTGGACCAATGCTGCGCGCTCGGCCTCCAGGGCATCGCTGCCAAGGAAGTAGAGAGGGTCACGGCTGACACCATCTGCCACGACTACGCTGGTGGCATTATTCGCCGGGTTATCGGCAATCGAAGTAGGTGTGGAAGGTCGCTTGATGCCTAAGCGTCGAGCGATGAGTAGCGCCTCGTCTAATTGAGCAATACGGTTGGCGCGCAATGTTTTGAGCTCGGCACGTCGCGCACGCATCTCGTCAAGCAGCCGGGCTCGTTTTACCGAGTCTTCTTCATTCAACGAGGCAATCTGGAGGTCTTTTAATGTCTCGTAGGAGAGCCGAGACTTTTGCAACCGCAAATCCAATGCTTTCAGCTGATTATTAACAACAGTGCTTATATCACTATTGATTCTTTCACGCTCAACCACAAAGGCTTGATCCAGCAAGCCCTCCACAATAGCGACGCCCTCATCACCTGCGCGATAAGTAAGCTCGAGCACGACCGCATCACTACTTCCTTCCCCAGCTGAAGCACTGACACGGCGCACCTGCAATGAATTGCGATTAAACAACTCGAAGCGTTGCTCGACACTTAAAGCGGGGTCATTGAATGACTTGAACTGCTCGGGATGGGCTCGAAAGTAAGCAAATCGGGTGTCGTAAGATTCCAGTGCTGCGCCGACACGCTGTAACGCTTGCTCAGGCCCGAGCTTATATACCCCCGAGCGGTTCAGTGCGTCTAACTCGAATTGGGCTACCGGACGCAGGACACTTGTTACCTTATAACTGGGGGTGACAAGGAAAGCGTAGGTCAAGGCGGCGATCGTAGCCAGGCCAGTGGTGGCGAGAACCAGTCGCCTCCCGTGCCACAGCGCGGCACTCGCACTAAAAAGGTTGAACTCAAGAACACCTAATGATGGAAACTGATTGATGCTAGTCACGACAGACCTGCCTTCGAGCCTGAAAAATACCGCGGCAGGCCCCATCCCATGGCTTGGCTAAAGGCATATCCGTGCCACGACGTGGAATGCAGGGCATACCTGCATGCAAGGAAAGGGTCGTATTATGGCAGCGGGAGCTATTTATACAAGCGTCAACGCCGACCTTTTGCTGGCACGCTTGACTGACAGCAGGATGACACCCCCTGGGCATTCTCGTGACCATCGTCGAATGAGAATGGCCCGCAGCAGAAACGGCTCGGCTCCGTGCTGGTGGAGGTATCAATTGCCCCCAGAAGCCAATCGACACCTGTGAACCCAGGGGGGGAGGGGTGACAAAGGACCTTACTTTACAAGGTCGACAAAATCTTCATAACTGTTGATGTAATCTTCCACATCATAGTCATCGGATGCGAACACCAAGAGCACGGCATCACTAGAGTATTGGTATTGAACCCCCCAGGTCAGGGGAGGCAGGTAAATGCCCATGTTCGGCTTGTCGAGTAGAAATTCATCCCGCACACGACCATCATCGACAATCACATGAACACTACCCTTGACTACCACCAGGTATTGATGGCACTTCAAATGCGCGTGCTCGCCGCGAGTTTCACCAGCCGGGACACCATAGACAAGGAAATATCGCTTCGCCGCAAAAGGCACACTTCGCTCAAACTCTCCAACCGTCAGACAGCCCCGCGAATCACTCATTACTTTTTGGCAATGAAGGGTTACTCCACGAACTTTTGTGGCTGTCACACCAAGCTCGCATGACGGTTCAGTCGGCAACGGAGAGGTACGCTCAGTGTCCACATGGCCGATAATTTTCGCAGGATTGCCTATGACGACTGCCCCAGGCGGGACCGAGCGCGTAACTACAGCCCCAGCGCCGACCATGGCCCGCTCCCCAATGGTCAAACCCGGCAGTATGGTACAGTTCGCACCGAGAGACGCCCCTCGCCGAACAATAGTTCGCAGGAATTCTCCAGGATAGACTTTGCTTCGTGGGAATAGATCATTTGTAAAGGTAACATTAGGACCAACAAATACATCGTCCTCCAAGGTAATGCCATCCCACACCTGCACACCACACTTGAGTGTTACCCGGTCACCAATTACGACGTCATTCTCAACAAAAACATTATCACAGATATTACATTCCTTGCCCACTACAGCCCCAGGCAGAACATGAGCAAATGCCCATATCCTGGAGCCCGCTCCAATTGATAGAGATTCGCACAAAGCACGCTCATGCACAAAATAATCCAACTCAACACCCATTTTCCTGCTCCGAAATCCCTGCTTTAACACGCTTTCAGCATGCCGTATTTTAGTCACTTACATTACGCAAGCTCCTACCCCCGCGCCTGAGGGCTTGTACGAAAAGTACCCGAGCGACGCTCAGGCAAGTAAAAATCAGGCGAGGAAGCAGAGTTTGCGGGTTGTAAATGAGCATTCCGAGCCAGCTTTCAACGCGATATGATCGTAGCACAGGCACTGTTAGTACAAAGCTTAGCTTGACGATAACTCGGCAGCGCTGGACCCTCGACGCCGCACCCCTCGCCATACGAGGCGCGACAAAGCGGCTGCGACACCGATAAGCAGGCCCGACAGCACACCCAGCGATATGACCAGAGCACGATTCGGCTTGACCTGCTCATCAGGCTCCAACACCTCGCCATCCGGACGATACACCTCGAACACCGCTTCACCCACTTTCAATGCCTGATAAAAGGCGAGCTCTTCTTGATAAACGCGCAACCCCGGGGTAAAGGGATCGTTAGTTGCCCGCTTGCCAAGCATCTCTATCTCGGCTTTCAATGCCTTGGATCCGCGTAGATAAACCAGTTCACGCGCCCCCCCCCTTTCCGCAACCGATGTATCAACCACCTCTACTGGCTTTTCCTGCCCGATTTTTTCTGCGATCACCAGCGCTTCCGATAACTGCACCATCCGATCTTCGCGCTCTCCGAGGGCATTGGCTCGAGCGACTTCAATTTTTTTTATGAGACTGTCCACTTTTAACGCAACTTCCACCTGCGCCCCTCGAATTAAAGCTGCTTTCGCCTCTTCATTGGCCATTTGCATATAGCGAGAAAGCCATTCGGCCGCCATAACTGGAGTCGACTGCCGCATCGCGATCGAGTAACGCTCAGGCGCTTGGCTTTCAGCAACAGCTAACAGCTTGTTGAACCGCGCATACAAATCGTCCTGAGAGCGTGAGCGCTCCCCTTGCGAAAGACTGGGCAAATAATATTCAAGAAAAAACTTTCGACGCAAAAACTCCGAATTCAAACAATCCAGAAAAATAGCATAGGCATCCTTAGGCGAAATCAGCTTCAAGCCACTGTCCCCTCCCCGCCCTTGATTGAGACGCGCGACATCATGGGCAAAAGGCGGCTGGACGTACACTTTAGCTTCAAACAGAGGTGAAGCGAAAAACGCGTAGCCGATCGAAGCAAGCGTGACAACCAATGCCACACCGACCACCAGGATTTTTTCCGCCCACAACACCGCGATCAAGGTGATCAGGTCCATCTCCCCTACATCAGCGCCACCACGTATATTTTGCATCTATTCTAGTTTTCCTTAGGTCTGTCAGATCGACTACGCCTTTAGGCGCTAGCAGAACATCCTGTCACATACCCCAAGCATAGCCGGCATTACTCAATACCAAGCGCAAATTCACTCCCACGCTTAAGCCAGATAATGAAAGCACTCCTCCGCATTAGTTCCATTCATACGACAAATGGAGAAAAAACCGACAGAGCATTTCGCAATTGAGCGGCCTTTAGGCACTCTTTGTCCATGACGGTCCAACAGGTAGGCGACTGCTTCGTTAGGCCACCGGAGAATCCAAACGCTTGCGCACACCCATCACAGATGAGGGCGGCCGAAATCCCTGCTCGCTAAAGACGCATAGGCAGAAATTGAAAGTGACGACTCACTACTACTCGCTCACAACATGATGGCACTTCAACATAAGACATGCCCCCTTTACCTGCCCCTGGAAGACACGACTTACCGGGCAACCTTGCGCCACCGCCCAAACGAACCCAGCAGCGGCCCCATTGCCAAGCCAACCACCAACGCCGCCAACACTAACACTGCTATGGGGAGGGAGGGCGCCGACCAGCCAAACAAAACCAGGGAGACAGCCTGCTGGTTCTCCAACACAAAGAACAACACTACAGCCGCCAATAGCAGCACGAACAACGCCATCAGGGCGCGCTTGAGATTACGCATCAGGCTGCTCCTCCATTCAAGGGTGCTCATGCTCTTCTTCATTAACCCGGTCACGCAACTCCTTGCCGGGTTTGAAATGCGGCACGTACTTGCCGTCCAGGCTGACCGACTGACCGGTCTTGGGGTTGCGCCCTACACGGGGCGCGCGATAGTGCAGGGAAAAGCTGCCGAAGCCACGGATCTCGATACGATCCCCGGTCGCCAGGCACTGCGACATCTGCTCAAGCATGGTCTTGATGGCCAACTCGACGTCCTTGGACGAGAGTAGCCCCTGATGGGTGACAATACGTTCGATCAGCTCCGACTTCGTCATATTTTTCCCTTCGTTATCAAGCAGCTAGATCATTGCTTAATCAGTTTGTAGCACGCTCCGAGCGATTTGAACAGGCCGGTTCTTGACTAAACAAAAAAATTCAAGGTAAGGATTTGTTCACAGTCGTAACAAGCCGCCAGGAATCGGGCCAGGATACCGGAGGCTCCACACCTGCCGAGAAATCACAGGCACAAAAAAGGGCGACCCGAGGGTCGCCCTTTTTACCGATCAAACAGAACTCAGTTCTGCTTGGCCATAGCTTCGCGCAGCAGCGCGGCCATGGTGGTGTCGGCAGCCGCTTCCGGAGCGTTTTTCAGGCTCTGGATGGCTTCGCGCTCTTCAGCATCGTCCTTCGACTTGATGGACAGGCTGATGACGCGGGACTTGCGGTCGACGCTGATGATCTTGGCTTCGATCTCTTCGCCTTCCTTCAGCACGTTACGAGCGTCTTCAACGCGGTCACGGCTGATTTCGGAAGCCTTCAGAGTAGCTTCGATGTCGTCGGCCAGGGTCACGATAGCGCCCTTGGCGTCAACTTCCTTGACGATACCCTTGACGATAGCGCCCTTGTCGTTGACAGCAACGAAGTTGGAGAACGGATCGTCTTCCAGCTGCTTGATGCCCAGGGAGATGCGCTCGCGCTCTGGGTCAACCGACAGGATGACGGTTTCCAGCTCGTCGCCCTTCTTGAAGCGACGCACGGCTTCTTCGCCGGCTTCGTTCCAGGAGATGTCGGACAGGTGAACCAGACCATCGATGCCGCCGTCCAGGCCGATGAAGATACCGAAGTCGGTGATCGACTTGATGGTACCGGTGATCTTGTCACCCTTGTTGAACTGGCCGGAGAAGTCTTCCCATGGGTTGGACTTGCACTGCTTGATGCCCAGGGAGATACGACGACGCTCTTCGTCGATGTCCAGAACCATGACTTCCACTTCGTCGCCAACCTGAACGACTTTCGACGGGTGGATGTTCTTGTTGGTCCAGTCCATTTCGGAAACGTGTACCAGGCCTTCAACGCCTTCTTCCAGCTCAGCGAAGCAGCCGTAGTCGGTCAGGTTGGTAACGCGAGCAGTCACGCGGGTGCTCTCTGGGTAACGGGCTTTGATAGCAACCCATGGGTCTTCGCCCAGTTGCTTCAGGCCCAGCGAAACGCGGTTGCGCTCACGATCGTACTTCAGGACCTTGACGTCGATCTCGTCACCAACGTTGACGATCTCGGACGGGTGCTTGATACGCTTCCAGGCCATGTCGGTGATGTGCAGCAGACCATCGACGCCGCCCAGGTCAACGAACGCACCGTAGTCGGTGAGGTTCTTGACTATACCTTTGACCTGCTGGCCTTCCTGCAGCGATTCCAGCAGAGCTTCGCGCTCGGCGCTGTTTTCGGCTTCCAGGACGCTGCGACGGGAAACGACAACGTTGTTGCGCTTCTGGTCCAGCTTGATGACCTTGAATTCCAGCTCTTTGCCTTCGAGGTGGGTGGTGTCGCGCACTGGGCGGACATCAACCAGGGAGCCCGGCAGGAACGCACGGATGCCGTTAACGTCGACAGTGAAGCCGCCTTTAACCTTACCGTTGATAACGCCCTTGACCACTTCTTCAGCAGCGAAAGCAGCTTCCAGAACAATCCAGCACTCGGCGCGCTTGGCTTTTTCACGGGACAGCTTGGTTTCGCCGAAGCCGTCTTCGACCGCGTCCAGCGCAACGTGAACTTCGTCACCGACCTTGATGGTCAGTTCGCCAGTTTCGTTGTAGAACTGCTCGAGCGGGATGACACCCTCGGACTTCAGGCCAGCGTGTACGGTAACCCAGTCGCCGTCGATGTCGACAACGATACCGGTGATGATTGCACCCGGCTGAAGATTGAGGGTTTTCAGGCTTTCTTCAAAGAGTTCTGCAAAGCTTTCGCTCATTTTAATTCCTGTAGATTCGGGCGAAAAAGACGCCCATAGCCACATTCCAGACAATGTGGGTTTCGTTAAGTTAAGAAGTGCTGGCAGGACGTTGACTGGTGCCCCTGCCGGCCCTCCTCTCCATCAGGCCAGGTCGCGCAGGGCGAGCTCGCTTCTGATGCGTTGCAGCACCTGCTCGATGGACAACTCCGTGGAATCCAGCTGGATTGCATCGGCCGCCGGCTTGAGCGGGGCCACTGCGCGCTGGGTGTCGCGCTCATCGCGCGCACGGATCTCATCTAGCAGACTCGACAGACTAACATCTTCGCCCTTGCCCTTCAACTGCAGGTAACGGCGACGGGCACGCTCCTCGGCACTGGCGGTAAGGAACACCTTCAACGGCGCGTCCGGGAACACCACGGTCCCCATGTCGCGACCGTCGGCGATCAGCCCAGGGGCTTCACGGAAAGCACGCTGGCGCTGCAGCAGCGCCTCGCGCACCGCCGGCAGCGAGGCAACCATCGAGGCCCCGGCACCGACTGTCTCGGTGCGAATGGCATTGCTGACATCCTCACCTTCGAGAATGATCTGCTGCAGCTTGCCCGGCTCCGCCGCGACGAACTGCACGTCCAGATGCGCGGCCAGCGCCTTGAGCAGCTCTTCGTTGGTCAGGTCGACACCGTGATTGCTGGCATTGAATGCCAACAAGCGGTAGAGGGCGCCAGAGTCGAGCAGACGCCAGCCCAGCTCACGAGCCAGCAGCCCTGCGACCGTGCCCTTGCCCGAGCCGCTAGGCCCGTCGATGGTGATGACCGGTGCTTGCGAATTCACGACTTGCCCTCTTCGGCGACGCGGATGCCGACTTCCTTGCACAGCGCCAGGAAGTTGGGGAACGACGTGGCGACGTTGGCGCAGTCATGAATGACGATCGGGGCACTGGCGCGCAGCGAAGCGATGCTGAACGCCATGGCGATGCGGTGGTCGCCATGACCGTGCACTTCGCCGCCGCCGATCTGGCCGCCGTCGATGATGATGCCGTCCGGGGTCGGCTCGCACTTCACGCCCAGGGCGATCAGGCCGTCGGCCATCACCTGGATGCGGTCCGATTCCTTGACCCGCAGTTCTTCGGCGCCACGCAGCACGGTACGCCCTTCGGCGCAGGCGGCGGCGACGAACAGCACCGGGAACTCGTCGATGGCCAGCGGCACCAGCTCTTCCGGGATGTCGATACCCTTGAGCTTGGCGCCACGCACGCGCAGGTCAGCCACCGGCTCGCCGCCGACTTCACGCTGGTTTTCCAGGGTGATGTCGCCGCCCATCAGGCGCAGGATGTCGATAACACCGGTGCGGGTCGGGTTGATGCCGACGTGCTCCAGGACCAGTTCGGAACCCTCGGCGATGGACGCCGCCACCAGGAAGAACGCCGAGGAAGAAATATCCGCCGGCACTTCGATACGGGTGGCGGTGAGCTTGCCACCGGACTGCAGGGAAGCTACCGGACCGTTCGACTCGACCGCGTAGCCGAAGCCGCGCAGCATGCGCTCGGTGTGGTCACGGGTGGGCGCAGGCTCGGTGACGGTGGTGGTGCCTTCGGCGTACAGGCCAGCCAGCAGCAGGCAGGACTTGACCTGGGCACTGGCCATCGGCAGCGTGTAGTTCAGCGCCTTGAGCTTGTGGCCACCACGGATGGTCAGCGGCGGTCGACCTTCAGGGCCGGTCTCGACCACGGCACCCATTTCACGCAGCGGGTTGGCCACGCGGTTCATCGGACGCTTGGACAGCGAGGCGTCGCCGGTCATGGTGGTGTCGAACGACTGCGCTGCCAGCAGGCCGGACAGCAGGCGCATCGAGGTGCCAGAGTTGCCCACGTACAGCGGCCCGGGTGGCGGCTTGAGGCCATGCAGGCCGACACCATGGATGGTCACGCGACCATGGTGCGGCCCTTCGATGACCACACCCATGTCGCGGAAGGCCTGCAAGGTCGCCAGGGCGTCTTCACCCTCGAGGAAACCTTCGACTTCCGTCGTGCCCTCGGCCAGCGAGCCGAGCATGATCGAGCGATGGGAAATCGATTTGTCGCCAGGTACGCGGATCCGTCCGGACACGCGGCCACCCGGTTGGGCCAGGAAAATCAGATCGTTGGCGTTCATAGCGTCCACATAGGCCCGACGGGCAAGGATTTTACTGAAATGCTCGCGGGCAACCCGGGCGCGGGTGAACACGCCCAGCAGTTGGTGCCCGTCCCCAGCATCGACCGCGTCGCGCAAGGCGTCGAGGTCGCTGCGAAATGTATCGAGAGTGCGCAGGACCGCCTCGCGGTTGGCGAGGAAGATGTCGTGCCACATGATCGGGTCGCTGCCGGCGATTCTCGTGAAATCGCGGAAGCCTCCCGCAGCGTACCGGAAGATCTCCAGGTTTTCATTGCGCTTGGCCAGCGAGTCAACCAGGCCGAAGGCCAGCAGGTGCGGCAGGTGGCTGGTGGCGGCCAGCACTTCGTCATGGCGCTCCACCGACATGTGCTCGACATCGGCATCCAGCGCCCGCCAGAGGCGATCGACCAGGGCTAGCGCGCCCGGCTCGGTTTCCGCCAGCGGAGTGAGGATCACCTTGTGCCGGCGGAACAGCGCCGCATTGGAGGCCTCCACCCCGCTCTGCTCGGACCCGGCGATCGGGTGCCCCGGCACGAAACGCGGCAGGCGCTCGGCGAACGCCTCGCGCGCGGCACGCACCACATTGCCCTTGGCACTGCCCACGTCGGTGATCACCGCATTACCCAAGTCGAGCTGGGCCAGGCGAGCCAGGACTTTCTCCATGGCCAGGATCGGCACAGCCAACTGAATGACGTCGGCGCCGACACATGCGACCGCAAGGTCAGCCTCGCAGCGATCGACCACGCCCAGCACCACGGCTTGTTTGCGCGACTCGGCGTCGAGGTCGACGCCGACCACTTCGCGACACAGGCCGCTTTCGCGCAGGCCTTTGGCAAAGGAGCCGCCGATCAGGCCGAGACCTACGACCACCAGACGGTCGATGAGCGGAGCGGGATTGTTTGTTACAGCATTAACCACGAGTGCGAACCCTGTTCAAAAACATGCCAGTCGTTGAGACCGCAGGGGGCTGCTGCGCAGCCCATCGCTGGCAAGCCAGCTCCCACATAGGCCAGCGATACACCGCTCCCTGTGGGAGCCGGCTTGCCGGCGATGGGCCGCAAAGCGACCCCAACAAAATCGATCAGAGCACCGCTTTCGGATAAGAGCCCAACACCTTCAGCGCCACAGCCTCCTGGCTGATCTGCTCGAGTACCGCCTTGATCAGCGGATCACGGTGATGGCCGACAAAGTCGATGAAGAACACGTAGGTCCACTTGCCGCTGCGCGACGGACGGGTCTCGATGCGCGTGAGGTCGATGCCGTTCTCGTGGAACGGCACCAGCAGCTCGTGCAGAGCACCCGGCTTGTTGCTCATGGAGACGATGATCGAAGTCTTGTCGTCGCCGGTCGGCGGCACTTCCTGGCTGCCAATCATGAGGAAGCGCGTGGAGTTGTCCGGCCGGTCCTCGATCTTTTCGGCCAGGCGGGTCAGGCCATACAGGTTGGCCGCCATGTCACCGGCAATGGCCGCCGAATTCCACTCACCCTTGACCCGCTTGGCCGCCTCGGCGTTGCTGGACACAGCCACACGCTCGACGTTCGGGTAATGGGCGTCCAGCCACTTGCGGCACTGGGCCAGCGACTGGGCATGGGAGTAGATGCGGGTGATGCTGTCGGTCTTGGTGTTCTCGCCCACCAGCAGGTGATGGTGGATACGCAACTCGACTTCGCCGCAGATCACCATGTCATGCTCGAGGAAGCTGTCCAGCGTGTGGCTGACGGCGCCCTCGGTGGAGTTCTCCACCGGCACCACGCCGAAATTGACCGCACCCGCCGCCACCTCGCGGAACACCTCGTCGATGGCCGCCATCGGGCGGCTGACCACGGCATGGCCGAAGTGCTTCATGGCTGCGGCCTGGGTGAAGGTCCCTTCAGGGCCGAGGTAGGCCACCTTAAGCGGCTCTTCAAGCGCCAGGCAGGAGGACATGATCTCGCGGAACAACCGCGCCATCTCTTCGTTGTCCAGCGGCCCCTGATTACGCTGCATGACGCGCTTGAGCACCGCGGCCTCGCGCTCGGGACGGTAGAACACCGGCGCCTCGCCTTCTGGCAACGATGCGGTCTTGACCTTGGCCACTTCCTGGGCGCAACGGGCGCGCTCGCTGATCAGCTCGAGGATCTTCTCGTCGAGGCTGTCGATGCGCACGCGCAGGGCCTTGAGCTCCTGATCGGACATCAGCCGTGCTCCTTCTCGAATTCACCCATGTACTGTACCAGCGCCTCGACAGCCTCCAGGCCCAGGGCGTTGTAGATCGAGGCACGCATGCCACCGACCGAACGATGGCCCTTGAGGTTGAGCAAGCCACGGGCATCGGCGCCGGCCAGGAAGGCCTTGTCCAGACGTTCGTCGGCCAGGCGGAACGGCACGTTCATCCACGAGCGGGCGTTGACACTGATCGGGTTGGTGTAGAACTCGCTGGCATCGATGAAGCCGTACAGGCGCTCTTTCTTGGCGCGGTTGCGCTGCTCCATCGCCTCGACGCCACCCTGCTCCTTGAGCCACTCGAACACCAGGCCCGAGAGGTACCAGGAATAAGTGGCCGGAGTGTTGTACATCGAGCCGTTGTCGGCCGACACCTTGTAGTCGAGCATGGTCGGGCAGCTGCTGCGGGCACGACCCAGCAGGTCTTCGCGCACGATCACCACCACCAGGCCACTCGGGCCGATGTTCTTCTGCGCGCCGGCATAGATCAGGCCGTACTGCGACACGTCGATCGGGCGCGACAGGATGTCCGAGGACATGTCGACCACCAGCGGGACGTCACCGGTTTCGGGCACCCAGTCGAACTGCAGGCCCCCAATGGTCTCGTTGGACGCATAGTGCACGTAGGCGGCGTTGCGGGTCAGCTGCCACTCGTTCTGGCCCGGGATGGCCAGGTAGTCGTAGGGCTTGGCGCTGGCAGCAACGTTGACAGTGCCGAAGCGGCGCGCTTCCTCGATGGCCTTCTTCGACCAGATACCGGTCTCGACGTAGTCGGCGGTGCCGTTTTCCGGCAGCAGGTTCAGCGGAATCTCGGCGAACTGCTGGCTGGCGCCGCCCTGCAGGAACAGCACCTTGTAGTTGGAGGGGACGGACAGCAGGTCGCGCAGGTCCTGCTCGGCCTTTTCGGCGATGGCCACATAGTCGTCACTGCGATGGCTCATCTCCATCACCGACAGACCCTTGCCGCGCCAGTCCAGCATCTCGGCCTGGGCGCGCTGCAGCACGGCATCAGGAAGCGCGGCAGGGCCTGCGCAGAAGTTAAAGGCTCGTTTGCTCACATCCACTCTCGCTCTGCCAAATAGAACAAAATCGTAATTCGCTGCGGACCAGTCAAGACTGTATCGCCAGCATCAGGGCTGCCTCGCAGCGCCAATGCTCCACCTTCATCAGTCAAACGGGGCGACCTTGGTCGCCCCGCTCGGGTTGTTGCATCGATTATTCCTGAGGCGCCTCTTCGGTGCCGGCATCGTCGTCGCCCACCGCATCAAGCGGGGCGCCCTCCTCGTCCGTCTCGATCAGCTCATCGAGCTCTTCCTCGGAGGGTTCCTGGACGCGCTCAAGCCCCACCAGCGTCTCGTCGGTGGCCAGCTTGATCAGCGTGACACCCTGGGTGTTACGGCCCAGGCTGGACACCTCGCCAACCCGGGTACGCACCAGCGTGCCCTGGTCGGAGATCAGCATGATTTCCTCGCCTTCCTGCACCTGGATAGCGCCGATCAGCAGACCGTTGCGCCCCTTGGTGCCCATGGCGATCACGCCCTGACCGCCACGGCCGCGACGCGGGAACTTGGACAGCGGGGTACGCTTGCCGAAACCACGCTCGGAAGCGGTGAGGATCTGCGCGCCAGACTCCGGAATCAGCATGGAAATGATCTGCTGACCCTTGCCCAGCTTCATGCCGCGCACGCCACGGGCGGTACGGCCCATCTCGCGCACCACGCTCTCGGCGAAGCGGATCACCTTGCCGGCGTCGGAGAACATCATGACTTCCTTGGCGCCATCGGTGATGGCGGCGGCGATCAAGGTGTCACCTTCCTTGAGCTTCAGGGCAATCAGGCCGTTGGAACGCGGACGGGCGAACTGCACCAGCGGAGTCTTCTTGACGGTACCGGAAGCAGTGGCCATGAAGATGTAGGCGCCGGTCGCTTCAGCGACCCACTCAGGGGTGTCGCCGTCTTCCTCGTCGATCTCCTCGGCTTCCACCAGCTCGCCTTCGATCACGCTGTCATCGCTGTCTTCCAGTTCTTCCTCTGGGTCTGCGTGCTGCTGCAGCGCCTCCAGGTCGATCTGCAGCATGGCGGTGATGCGCTCACCTTCTTCCAGCGGCAGCAGGTTGACCAGCGGGCGACCGCGGGCGGCGCGGGAGGCCTCGGGAATTTCGTAGGTCTTCTTCCAGTACACCTTGCCCTTGCTGGAGAACAGCAGCAGGGTGGCGTGGCTGTTGGCGACCAGCAGGTGCTCGATGTAGTCCTCGTCCTTGACGCCTGTGGCCGACTTGCCCTTGCCACCACGGCGCTGGGCCTGGTAAGCGGACAATGGCTGGGTCTTGGCGTAGCCACCGTGGGAAATGGTCACCACACGCTCTTCTTCGGGGATCATGTCGCCGTAGTTGAGGTCGTGGCTGGCATTGAGGATTTCGGTGCGACGGGCATCGCCGTACTCGGCGCGGATCGCTTCAAGCTCTTCGCGGATCACTTCCATCAGGCGCTCGGCGCTGCTGAGGATGCGAATCAGCTCGCCGATCTGCTCGAGGATCTCCTGGTACTCAGCCAGCAGCTTCTCGTGCTCCAGGCCGGTCAGGCGGTGCAGGCGCAGCTCCAGGATCGCCTGGGCCTGTTCCGGCGACAGGTAGTACTTGCCTTCACGCAGGCCGTACTGCTCCGGCAGGTCTTCCGGACGGCACGACTCGGCACCGGCACGCTCGACCATGACCTGCACCGCGCTGGACTCCCAGGCCGTGCTGATCAGCGCTTCCTTGGCTTCGGACGGCGTCGGCGAGGCCTTGATCAGGGCGATGACCGGGTCGATGTTGGACAGCGCGACCGCCTGGCCTTCAAGGATATGGCCACGCTCGCGGGCCTTGCGCAGCTCGAACACGGTACGGCGGGTGACCACCTCGCGGCGGTGACGGACGAACGCCTCGAGCAGGTCTTTCAAATTAAGCAGGCGCGGACGACCGTCGATCAGGGCGACGATATTGATGCCGAATACGCTCTGCAGCTGGGTCTGCTGATAGAGGTTGTTGAGCACCACCTCCGGCACCTCGCCGCGACGCAGCTCGATGACGATGCGCATGCCGTCCTTGTCGGACTCGTCGCGCAGCTCGGTGATGCCTTCGATCTTCTTCTCTTTGACCAGCTCGGCGATCTTCTCGATCAGGCGCGCCTTGTTCAGCTGGTACGGCAGCTCGGTGACCACGATCTGCTGGCGGCCGCCGACCTTGTCGATGTCTTCGATCTCGGAGCGGGCCCGCATATAGATGCGGCCACGGCCGGTGCGATAGGCCTCGATGATGCCCTGGCGGCCGTTGATCAGGCCAGCTGTCGGGAAGTCCGGCCCCGGGATGAACTGCATCAGCTCATCGACCGTGATGTCGGAGTTGTCGATCAGCGCCAGGCAGCCGTCGATCACTTCGCCGAGGTTGTGCGGCGGAATGTTCGTCGCCATGCCCACGGCGATACCGCTGGAGCCATTGACCAGCAGGTTGGGGATCTTGGTCGGCATGACCGCCGGGATCTGCTCGGTACCGTCGTAGTTCGGCACCCAGTCGACGGTCTCTTTGTGCAGGTCGGCCAGCAGTTCATGGGCCAGCTTGGACATGCGCACTTCGGTGTATCGCATGGCCGCGGCGTTGTCGCCGTCCACCGAACCGAAGTTGCCCTGGCCATCGACCAGCAGGTAGCGCAGCGAGAATGGCTGGGCCATGCGCACGATGGTGTCGTACACGGCGGTGTCGCCGTGCGGGTGGTACTTACCGATCACGTCACCGACCACACGGGCGGATTTCTTGTACGGTTTGTTCCAGTCGTTGCCCAGTTCGCTCATCGCATACAGAACGCGACGATGCACGGGCTTCAAGCCGTCACGCGCATCGGGCAGCGCTCGCCCGACAATAACGCTCATCGCGTAGTCGAGGTAAGACTGTCTCAGTTCGTCTTCGATATTGACCGGGAGGATTTCTTTGGCCAGTTCGCCCATGAGAAGCCTGATTCCTTTTTCTGGTGAAACTTCGCCTGATCCCTCGAAGGACGAACGAAGCTCGCCGCCGCAGCGCAATTGGGGTGCGACGACTTACGACAAATCAATGAGTTGTGCCATGGATCTGCGCAATGAAGGCCGCGCTAAAGAGTGGCCTTGGAAACTGCCGGATGGTATCACAAACGCTGCGCGCATGGGAGATATGGCAGGTTGCCGTACAGCACCATCCGCACGGATGGAAAAACGCCTCAATGGAGGCGTTTGCGGCACATCAACTGGGCGATCTTTGCGGTATCCGGGCGCTCGACAACGCCCTTCTCGGTGACGATCACGTCGATCAGGTCGGCCGGCGTGACATCGACCACCGGGTTGTAGGCTTCGACATCAGCGGTTACCTGGATGCCCGCTACCTCCAGCAGCTCTTCCTCGCCGCGGGTCTCCAGCGGGATATCCTCGCCGGTAGGCAGATTCAGATCAATGCTGGTGCTCGGCGCCACCACCATGAAGCGCAGCCCGTGGTGCATGGCCGCCACCGCCATCTGGTAGGTGCCGATCTTCGCCGCCACATCGCCATTGGCGGCAATGCAGTCGGCGCCGACCACCACCCAGGTGATGCCCTTGGTCTTCATCAGGTGCCCGGCCGCCGCGTCGGCGACCACGGTCACCGGCACTCCGTCAGCGGCCAGCTCCCAGGCGGTCAGGCGCGAACCCTGCAGCCACGGCCGCGACTCGCAGGCATAGACCTGTTCGACCATGCCCTCCAGGGTGGCGGCGCGGATCACCCCCAGGGCGGTGCCGAAGCCGCCGGTGGCCAGGGCCCCGGCGTTGCCGTGGGTGAGCAGGGCCTGCTCGCTGCCCTGGTGCCTGCGGATCTGCTCGACACCGAACTGGGCCATGGTCAGGTTGGCCTCGCGATCACTCTGGTGAATCGCCACCGCCTCGGCCTCCATCACCTTCAGCACGTCTTCATCCGGGCGCAGGCGCTGCAGGCGCTCACGCATGCGGTTGAGCGCCCAGAACAGGTTGGCCGGGGTGGGCCGCGCCTCGCCGAGCATCATGAAGTCTTCTTCCAGGCTCTCTTCCCAGCTCTCGCCTTCGGCCAAACGACGGCGCAGCGCCAGCACCAGGCCGTAGGCGGCGCAGATGCCGATCGCCGGAGCGCCACGCACGGCCATGTCGCTGATCGCCTCAGCCACCTCGGCCGCCTCGGTGCAGCCCAGCCAGCACTGCTCAAGCGGCAGCAGGCGCTGGTCGAGCAGGTGCAGCACGCCGTCGCGCCACTCGATGCCCGTCACCGTCTCCGCCGCCATCAGTTGCTCGCGCATCGCCTCTCCCCGTCGCCCTGGCATCAAAAGCCGGCGATTATAGCGAGCCTGCGTCGCGGACGCTCGGGTATACTGCGCGTTTAGCCGAACCGATCCAGGTATATATCGCGCATGCCCATCGCCACTCCCCTCCTCGACCTGCTGCTTGTGCCGGACTGGCTGGTCCCCGTCGAGCCGGCCGGTGTCGTGCTGGAGGGCCATGCGCTGGGCATCCGCGACGGCCAGATCGCCTGGCTCGGCCCACGCGAGCGGGAGCCACAAGCGCGGGAAGTGCGAACGCTGCCCGACTGCCTGCTGACGCCCGGGCTGGTCAACGCCCATGGTCACGCCGCCATGACCCTGTTCCGCGGTTTAGCCGACGACCTGCCACTGATGACCTGGCTGCAGGAGCACATCTGGCCCGCCGAGGGTCGCTGGGTGAACGAGGCCTTCGTGGGCGACGGCACCGACCTGGCCATCGCCGAACAGCTCAAGGGCGGCATCACCTGCTTCGCCGACATGTATTTCTACCCCCGCGAGGCCTGCGACCGCGTGCACCGCAGCGGCATCCGCGCGCAGATCGCCGTGCCGCTGCTGGATTTCCCCATCCCCGGCGCGCGCACCCCGGACGAGGCCCTGCACCTGGCCATCGAACTGTTCGGCGATCTGCGCCACCACCCGCGCATCACCATTGCCCTGGGCCCGCACGCACCCTACACAGTGAGCGACGAGAGCCTGGAGAAGATCCGGGTGATCGCCGACCAGTTGGACGCACCGCTGCACATGCACATCCACGAGACCGCCAGCGAAGTCGAGCAGGCGCTCAAGGACAACGGTGAGCGGCCGCTGACGCGCCTCGCGCGCCTGGGCCTGCTGGGCCCGAATCTGCAAGCGGTGCACATGACCCAGATCAGCGACGAAGACCTGGCGCTGCTGGTAGAAAGCAACACCAGCGTGGTCCACTGCCCCGAGTCCAACCTCAAGCTGGCCAGCGGGTTCTGCCCGGTAGAGCGCCTGTGGCAGGCCGGAGTGAACGTGGCCGTCGGCACCGACGGCGCCGCCAGCAACAATGACCTCGACCTGCTCGGTGAAACCCGCACCGCTGCGTTGCTGGCCAAGGCCGTGGCCGGCTCGGCCACCGCCCTTGACGCCCACCGGGCGCTGCGCATGGCCACGCTCAATGGCGCCCGGGCCCTCGGGCTGGAGCCGATCACCGGCTCGCTCGAGGTGGGCAAGGCCGCCGACCTGGCAGTCTTCGACCTGTCGGGGCTGGCGCAGCAACCGGTGCACGACCCGGTCTCGCAACTGATCTACGCCACCGGTCGCGACTGCGTGAAGGATGTCTGGGTCGCCGGGCAGCAACTGGTCGAGGACCGCCGCCTGACACGGATGGACGAAGCCGCGCTGGCCGCCAACGCCCGTGCCTGGGGAGCCCGCATCGGCGGGCGCAATGAATGAACGACCGACAGCCACGGCTGCCGGCCCGCGACACTATTTATCGAAGATTCAGAGGACTGTTCCCATGAGCAACGTCGACCACGCCGAAATCGCCAAGTTCGAAGCCCTGGCCCACCGCTGGTGGGACCGCGAGAGCGAGTTCAAGCCGCTGCACGACATCAACCCGCTGCGGGTCAACTGGATCGACGAGCGCGTCGGCCTGGCCGGCAAAAAGGTGCTGGACGTCGGCTGCGGCGGCGGCATCCTCAGCGAGGCGATGGCCCAGCGCGGTGCCACCGTGACCGGCATTGACATGGGCGAGGCGCCGCTGGCGGTGGCCCAACTGCACCAGCTGGAGTCTGGCGTGGCGGTGGAATACCGGCAGATCACCGCCGAGACCCTGGCCGAGGAGATGCCCGAACAGTTCGACGTGGTCACCTGCCTGGAGATGCTCGAGCACGTCCCCGACCCTTCGTCGGTGATCCGCGCCTGCTATCGCATGGTCAAGCCGGGCGGCCAGGTGTTCTTCTCGACCATCAACCGCAACCCCAAGGCCTACCTGCTGGCGATCATCGGTGCCGAATACGTGCTGAAGATGCTGCCGCGTGGCACCCACGACTTCAAGAAGTTCATCCGCCCCTCAGAGCTGGGCGCCTGGAGCCGTGCCGCAGGCCTGGAGATCAAGGACATCATCGGCCTGACCTACAACCCGCTGACCAAGCACTACAAGCTGTGCAACGACGTCGACGTCAACTACATGATCCAGACCCTGCGCGAGGAATGAGCATGCGCCTGCGAGCAGTACTCTTCGACATGGACGGCACCCTGCTGGACACGGCGCCGGACTTCATCGCAATCTGCCAGGCGATGCTCGCCGACCGCGGCCTGCCGGCCATCGACGACGCGCGCATCCGCGAGGTGATTTCCGGCGGCGCCCGCGCCATGGTCGCCGCGACGTTCGCCATGGACCCCGAGGCCGACGGCTTCGAAGCCCTGCGCCTGGAGTTCCTCGAGCGCTACCAGCGCGATTGCGCGGTGCACAGCAAGCTGTTCGACGGCATGCCGGAGCTGCTGGCCGACATCGAGAAAGGCAACCTGCTGTGGGGCGTGGTCACCAACAAGCCGGTGCGCTTCGCCGAGCCGATAATGCAACGTCTGGGCCTGGCCGAGCGCTCGGCGCTGCTGATCTGCCCGGACCACGTGAAGAACAGCAAGCCCGACCCCGAGCCGCTGATCCTGGCATGCAAGACGCTTGACCTGGACCCGGCCAGCGTCCTGTTCGTCGGCGACGACCTGCGCGACATCGAGTCCGGCCGCGACGCCGGCACCCGCACCGCAGCGGTGCGCTATGGCTATATTCATCCAGAGGACAACCCCAACAACTGGGGCGCCGACGTGGTGGTGGACCACCCGCTGGAACTGCGCAAGGTGATCGACAGCGCGCTGTGCGGCTGCTGATTTCAAGTCGCAAGCGTCAAGCTTCAAGCCTCAAGAAAGAGCAGCTCCAACACTGATCCGCTTTCTCTTGTAGCTTGCCGCTTATAGCTTGCAGCTCATATTCAAGGACAGACCTATGTTCGACTACACCGCCCGCCCCGACCTGCTCAAGGGCCGGATCATCCTGGTCACCGGTGCCGGCCGCGGTATCGGCGCCGCCGCCGCCAAGGCCTATGCCGCCTTGGGCGCCACCGTGCTGCTGCTGGGCAAGACCGAAGCCAACCTGAACGAGGTTTACGACCAGATCGAAGCCGCGGGCCACCCGCAACCGGTGGTGATCCCGTTCAACCTGGAGACCGCCCTGCCCCACCAGTACGACGAACTGGCGGTGATGATCGAGGACCAGTTCGGCCGCCTCGACGGCCTGCTCAACAACGCCTCGATCATTGGCCCGCGCACGCCGCTGGAGCAGCTGTCGGGCGACAACTTCATGCGCGTGATGCACATCAACGTCAACGCCACCTTCATGCTGACCAGCACCTTGCTGCCGCTGCTGAAACTGTCGGAGGACGCCTCGGTGGTGTTCACCTCCAGCAGTGTTGGACGCAAGGGCCGCGCTTACTGGGGTGCCTATGGGGTGTCGAAATTCGCCACCGAGGGCCTGATGCAGACCCTGGCGGATGAACTGGAAGGCGTAGCGCCGGTGCGCTCCAACAGCATCAACCCGGGCGCCACGCGCACGGCGATGCGCGCCCAGGCCTATCCGAGCGAGAACCCGCAGAACAACCCGCTACCCGAGGAGATCATGCCGGTGTACCTGTACCTGATGGGGCCGGACAGCAAGGATGTGAACGGGCAGGCGCTGAACGCACAGTAAATCCGATAAGACTGATCGCGGGGCAAGCCCGCCCCACGCCTTGCTGCGTGGGGCGGCGGTGCGCCGATGCGACTTGCCCCGCGATGCTTTCAGCCCGCCGCCAAGGCCGGGCGCAGACGCCCCTGCTGGCGCCCTTCGAGCTGCATGCAACGCTCCAGGAACAGGAACATGCAGTCGTAGCTCTTGCAGATCGCCCGACGCAACTCGGTGCGCAGCCCCAGGGTCGGGCTCTCGCCCGCCAAGGTACAGATGATTTCCAGCGCTTCCCACGGGTGCGCGTCATCATACTGCGCATGCATCTTCAGCCATTTCATGGCGCGCTTGCGGGTGTCTTCGGGGAAGCCCTGGGCGTAGGTATCTTCGGCGCAGACCACCGCCGACCATTCGCCGGTGGCACCTTCGATGGCGTAGTTGGTGGCCGCCATGGCGATGGCCAGCGACTCGGTGGCGCATACTCGCCAACACCAGTCGTTCAAGCCATTGAGCTCGGGCGGCACTTCCTGGGACTGCAGTTCATGCAGGTGGATGCCATGGGCCTGGCACCAGTGCACCCAGTAGTCGGCATGATTGAGCTCGACGCGGATGTTGCGCATCAGCCAGCGGCGCGCCATGTCCTCGCCGGGGTGCCGGGCGTAACGGGTCTTGGTGAGGTTGTGGGCCATGTAGAGGGAGAACTGCTCGACCACCGGCCAGCCACCGATCAGGTACTGGCGGATGGTCGACTGCTTGAGCTGGCCATCGCGCAGGCGTTGGTAGAACTCATGCTCCACCACCCTGCGCTTGCTTTCGCGGCAATCCTCTATCAGTTGTTGGGCCCACTGCGGATAACTGGCCGGATCCATCAATGGTCCGATCCTTATGAACGCGTCGATCACTGTCAGCTCCTTGATTCCCTGTGATTTCCGGGCGTTATTCAGCGAAAGGTCCCCGGCGCCCGGTGCAGAAGGGGCCTCGCGGCAATCCGTTGGCGCTGCAGGCTGTCGCAGGTGAACACCTGCGGGCGTTCGATGAGATATCCCTGGGCGTAATCCACGCCGATCTCCTGCAAAGCCTGCTCGATCAGTGGCGTCTCGACGAACTCGGCGATGGTCCGCTTACCCATGACGTGGCCGATGTGATTGATCACTTCGACCATCGCCCGGTTGATCGGGTCATCGAGCATGTCCTTGACGAAACTTCCGTCGATCTTCAGGAAGTCTACAGGCAAATGCTTCAAATAGGCGAATGACGACATTCCGGCGCAGAAGTCGTCCAGCGAGAATTTGCAGCCCAATCCTTTCAATTCATTGATGAAGCGGATTGCGCTGCCCAGGTTGGCGATGGCGCTGGTTTCGGTAATTTCAAAACAGATCAGCCGCGGCGGGATATCGAACTCGCCAAACAGGCGCTGCAGGTACTCGAGGAACTTGTCGTCGCCGATGCTCGAACCCGACAGGTTGATGGCGCACATGGCCAACGGCCCCTCCCGCCCCTCGTCCAGGCACTGGCGAATCACCTGGAACACACTGCGCACCACCCAGCGATCGAGCGCGGTCATCAGGCCGTAGCGCTCGGCTGCGGGAATGAAGCTGTCGGGCAAAATGGTACGTCCACTTTCATCGTGCAGGCGCAGGAGGATTTCGATATGCCCCGGTCCTTCATGGGGATGCAGCGGGGCGATTTCCTGGGCGTAGAGGCAGAAGCGATTCTCCTCCAGCGCCACGTGCAAGCGCTGGATCCAGGCCATTTCACCGAAGCGCATGGACAGCTCGCTGTCGTCGGCGTGATAGACCTGGACGCGGTTGCGTCCTTTCTCCTTGGCCATGTAGCAGGCCATGTCCGCCGCGCGCAACGACGCCTCCAGGGTGCTGGGCACCTGGGCGATGTGCACCAGGCCGATGCTGACAGTGGTGACGAAGGGCCTGCCCTTCCACACGAAATGCAGGCTCTGCACGGCCTGGCGCAATTGCTCGGCGATGCGCTCGCCCTGCTCGGGGGGGCAGTTCTCGAGCAGCACGCCGAACTCGTCACCACCCAGGCGCGCCAGGGTGTCGCCCTCGCGCAGGCCCGACTGCAGCACCGCGCAGATATGCCGCAACAGCTCGTCGCCAGCGGCATGGCCACAGGTGTCGTTGACCAGCTTGAACTGGTCCAGGTCGAGGAACATCAGCGAATGTCGCCCGGCCTGGCGCGCCAGGCCATTGAGCGCTTGCTCCAGGCGGTACTCGAACTCGCGGCGGTTGGCCAGCCCGGTCAGCGCGTCATGGGTGGCCTGCCACGACAGGTTGGCGATGTACTGGCGCTCCTGGGTCATGTCGTGCAGCACCACCACGATGCCACTGACCTGCCCTTCGGTGAGAATGGGCGAGCCCACCAGGTTGACCGACACCGTGCTGCCATCCAGGCGCTGGATCAACCGGGCGTGCTCGGCGCCACCCTTGAGGCTGCCGCTGAGCACCTGCTCGACCAGCGTCATGCTATCGCCTTCGGCATTCTCGTCGAGCAGGCTGAACAGCGCCGCCAGCGGCAGGCCCTGGGCCTGCACCGCCTGCCAGTGAGTCAGTTGCTCGGCGGCCGGGTTCATGTAGCTGATGCAACCGTCGACATCGGCGGTAATCACCGCGTCGCCGATCGACTCCAGGGTGATCTGCGCCCGCTCCTTTTCCTCTTGCAACGCACTGGCGAACGCCTGGCGCTGGGCCAGCAGCTTGCTCGAGCGCCGCCAGGCCATGGCGATGAGGAACAGCGCAGTGGCCAGGTTGGTGAGCATCAGCACCTTGAGCAGCATCCGCGAGCCTTCGCCCAGGGCATCGCTGAACGCCTTGGCGGCGGGCGTCACGCCATCATTGATGGCAACGATGCGCGCCTTCCAGTTGGCTACCTGGTGGGCGTCGACCTTGTCGCCGGCAAACCCTTCGCGCATCTGCTGGGCCAGTACGTCGAGCTGGCGCAGGTAGTCGTCACCGATGTCCCAATAATCGATGGCGGTTTCCATGTAGCTGATATGGCGAAAGTTGCGGTAGAACCAGATGATCCGGGCAACGTCTTCGGGATGGTTGCCGCCCTGCAGCACGCCTTGGCGCGCCGCCTCCAGGTCTGGCTCGGGCCGATCCAGGGCCAGGCGCAGGTTGTGATCCCCCTGGGGCACCAGGATGGCCCGACGATAGCGGGCATAGGTCAGCGGATCACGATCATCGGCATAGAGGTTGAGGTAGTAGATAGCGTCCTTCTGCGCCTTGGACCACAGGCTCTCGCCCGCCACATAGGCACGCACGGCGGACAACGCATAAAGACTCAGACTGCCCAGCAGTACCTGGAAAACCACAACGGCGACGAAGGGCCAGATGATACCCAGCAGCCTTGGCGCTTCGAGAGTCCGATTTCCCTTCATGTAATCCCTGTCATGACGGCAGATAAGGCACGAATCGACCTAGACAAGCACAGCGTAGGCCATTTGCCATGAAGGAGCGACAAGCTGCAAGCCCCAAGCGGCAAGAAAAAGTGCGCTGACTTCAACTTGCCGCTTGCAGCTCGAAGCTTGAGGCGGTTTTCAGGTTTGCTGCAGGTGGCCGTAGAGCTTGGCGTACAGGCCGCCTTCGGCGATCAGTTGCTGGTGGTCGCCATCTTCGGCGACATGGCCGCCATCGAACACCAGCACCCGGTCCGCCTGCTTCACCGCCGACAGGCGGTGGGCGATGATCAGCGTGGTGCGCCCGCTGAGGAAGCGCGCCAAGGCCAGGTGCAGGTTGTACTCGGTAGCCGCGTCCAACGCAGAGGTGGCCTCATCGAGGATGACCACCTTGGGTTCGGCCAGCACCATGCGGGCGATCGCCAGGCGCTGGCGCTGGCCACCAGACAGGCGCACGCCGGAACGCCCGACGATGCTGTCCAGGCCCTGGGGCAGCGCGGCGATGGTGGCGTCCAGCTGGGCGATGCGCAGCGCCTGCCAGCAGTCCTCGTCACTGCAGTCACGACCCATGGCCAGGTTGGCACGCACGCTGTCGTTGAACAGCGAGGGGTGCTGCAGCACCACCGCGACATTTTCGCGCAGGGTCTCCAGGCCGATCTCCTGCAGGCTGGCGCCCCCGAAGCGGATGGTCCCGGCCTGGGCGCTGTACAGCCCAAGCAGCAACTGCACCAAGGTACTCTTGCCACCGCCGCTGGCACCGACGATGGCGACCTTCTCGCCCGGGGCGATGGTCAGGTTGAGCTGGTCGAGCACCGGCTCGTCGGCATAGGCGAAGCGCAGGTCGCGCACCTCGATACCAACCGTCTCGCGCCCGGCGAACGGGTCGCCGGCCGCCGGGTACTGCGGCTCGTCGGCCCGCGCCAGCAGCTCGTTCAAGCGACTCAGCGCACCGCCGGCGGCGTAGTAGGCATATTGCAGGTTCAGCAACTGCTCCACCGGCCCGATCATGAACCACAGGTAGCTGAACACCGCCAGCATCTGGCCGATCGACAGGTCGGAGAACAGCACCGTGAGCATGGCAGCGGCACGGAAGATGTCGATGCCGAACTGGAACAACAGGCCACTGGCGCGACCGCTGGCGTCGCTCTTCCACTGCGAGGCAACCGCGTAGTCGCGCACCTCGCGGGCGCGCAGTCCCAAGCGGCCGAGGAAGTAGCCCTGGCGGTTGCTGGCGCGGATTTCCTGGATCGCGTCGAGGGTCTCGGTCAATGCCTGGGTGAAACGTGCGGTGCTGTCGTTCTCGAGCTTCTTCAGGTGCTTGACGCGCTTGCCCAACTGCACGGTGAAATAGATCACCAGCGGGTTGAACAGCAGGATCAGCAGCGCCAGCTGCCAGTGCATCCAGATCAGGATGGCCGCGGTGCCGGTCAGCGTGAGCACGGCCACCAGGAAGCGACTCAGGGTTTCGCCGACGAACTTGTCGAGGGTGTCCAGGTCGGTGACCAGGTGGGTGGTCACCGTGCCGCTGCCCAGGCTTTCGTACTCCTTGAGCGAAATGCGCTTGAGCCGCTCGATCAGGCGGATGCGCAGGCGGTAGACGATGTCCTTGGCCAGGCCGGCGAACAGCTTGGCCTGGACCACGTTGAACACCAGCGCCGCCAGGCGCAGGCCGAGGGTGGCGCACAGCATCAGCCCGATGTAACCCGCGGCCACCTGCCAGCCCGCGGGCAGGAAATTGTTCATCCACTTCAGCGCCGCGTCGCCATGCCCCAGCAACACTTCATCCACCAGCAAAGGCAGCAGCAAGGGAATCGGCACGCTGCACAGGGCGGCAAGCACGGCCACCAGGTTGGCAGTCCACAGGGCTTGCTTGTGGTGCAGGGCCAGACGGCGGATTTCCGCCCAGCTCAGGCGATCGGGCACAGCGGGGGACTTCCCTGGCACAGGGTCTGGCGACCCTGGCAGGTCAAGCACAGGCGGCCTGCTGCAGCCAGCGGCCGAGCAAGGGTTGCAGGCTTTCCAGCGGCTGGTAGCCATTGGTCAGCAGGGCCAGTTGGCCATTGCGCTCGGCCAGCAGCGTGGGGAAGCCAGCGATGCCCAGGTCCTGCACCCAGGCGAAATCGGCACTGGTGGCGACTCGGGTGTCAGGGAGGGTGAAGCGCTGGGAGAACTGTTCGCGGTCGAAGCCGGCCTGCTCGGCCAGCTCCACCAGTTGCGGGGCGCGGGTGACATCCACGCCCTGCTGGTAGAACGATGCCTGGATCAGTTGCAGCAGGCGCCAGGCCCGCTTGTCGTCCAGCTCGCGTGCCGTCACCAGGGCGCGGCATGCCGGCTCCGTGTCGTAGACGAAACCGTCGGGCATCGCGTTGTCGAAACGGAACGGCTGCCCGGTGGCGTCATGCACCGCCTGCCAATGCTCGAGGATGTACTTGCGGGTCGAGGCGTCCAGGGCGCTGCCGCCGGTGCGCAGGCCGCCCGGCACCAGGCGGGTCTCGACACCCGCCTCAAGGGCCTGGGCGATCAGCGCCTCGGCCACCGGGGCAAAGCCCCAGCACCAGGAGCACATCGGGTCCATCACATAGAGCAGGCGTGCGGACATGCATCAGGCCTCGGCTTTGTAGTTGAAACCGATCGGGTGCGGCTGGTTGCGCGCCTTGGCCAGCTCGATCTGCTTTTGGCGGTCGATGGCGCTGCGCCGGGTCTTCTCGCTCAGGCTGTCCCAGCAGTGCGGGCAGCTCACGCCTGGCGAATAGTGCTCCGACTCCCGGTCCTTCACGTCAATCGGGTGGCGGCAGGCATGGCACTGGTCGTACTCGCCCTCGGTCAGGTCGTGACGCACCGTGACCCGATTGTCGAAGACGAAGCAGTCGCCGTCCCAGAGGCTTTCTTCCTGGGGTACTTCCTCGAAGTATTTCAGGATGCCGCCCTTAAGATGATAGACCGCTTCGTAGCCCTCACCGAGCATGTAGCTGGAGGCCTTCTCGCAGCGGATGCCGCCGGTGCAGAACATGGCGACCTTCTTGTGCTTGCTCGGGTCGAAGTGGGCCTTGATGTAGTCGGGGAACTCGCGGAAGGTCTCGGTCTTCGGGTCGATGGCACCCTTGAAGGTGCCGATGGCCACTTCATAGTCATTGCGGGTGTCGATCAGCAACACTTCCGGGTCGCTGATCAGGGCGTTCCAGTCTTTCGGATCGACGTAGGTGCCGACCGCCTTGTTCGGGTCCACGCCCGGCACGCCGAGGGTGACGATCTCTTTCTTGAGCTTGACTTTGGTGCGGTAGAACGGCTGCTCGTCGCAGTACGACTCTTTATGGTCGACGTCCACCAGGCGTGGGTCGTTGCGCAGCCAGGCCAGCAGCGCGTCGATGCCTTCGCGGGTGGCCGAAACGGTGCCGTTGATACCTTCGTTGGCCAGCAGCAGGGTGCCTTTTACGCCGTTGTCGAGCATCGCCTTGAGCAGCGGCTCGCGCAGTTCGACGTAGTCTTCCAGGGTGACGAACTTGTACAGCGCCGCCACGACGATCGGTTGGGTCATTGCGTTGAATCTCCAGGTGGTTGCCCTCGTAAGGGGCAGACCGGGTTTGGCAAAAGCATGGGGCCGCTGCGCAGCCCATCGCCGGCAAGCCGGCTCCCACACGCTCAGCGCAAAACTCGAAATTTGCGCAGGACTTGTGGGAGCCGGCTTGCCGGCGATGGGCCGCAAAGCGGCCCCGAAGGAATAACGCGAATTGTACCAGAACGACGGAAAGGATTCAGTGCTTGCCGCCGCCGGCACACACCGGCGAGGCCGGTGCCACACCGACCGCCGCCCATTCCTCAGGCGTGTAGGTGTGAATCGCCAGGGCGTGGATCTGGCCCATCAGATCACCCATGGTGGCGTAGACCTTCTGGTGGCGCTTGACGCTGTTCAGCCCGGCGAACTGCTCGCTGACCAGCACTGCCTTGTAGTGCGTTTCCTGGCCACGGCTGTGCATGTGGCTTTCGTTGTGCACTTCGAGGTGTTGCGTGCCCAGCGGCGCCAGTTGCTGCTCGATGCGTTGCTGCATGCTCATCGCGTCACGCTCACTTCTTCGCCGGGGCCTTGCCGGCGCTTGGGTCGAGTTCCTTGGTCATGTCTTCGAGCAGCTTGTTGACCACTGGCACGGCCGGTTCCAGGCTCTGCTGGGTCAGCTGGGCGGACTGCTGGGTGACCTTGGGCATTTCCCGCAGGACCTTCTTGCCCAGCGGCGATTCGTAGAACTTGACCAGATCGTTCAGCTCGGCCTCGGTGAAGGTCGCGGTGTACAGGTCGACCATCTTCGGCTTGAGTTTTTTCCAGCCGATGGCGTTATCCAGGGCGGCGTTGGCCTTGGCCTGGTAGCTGTCGAGCACGGTTTTCTTGGAGGCCGGCGCCTTGGTCTGCTCGAAGCGCTGGGCGAACATCTGCTGGACCTGCATGTACACCGGGGTGCCCAGCTTGTCGGCATTGGCCAGGGTCAGGAATTTCTCGGCGGCAGCGTTGTGGGCTGGAGTGGCGGCGAGTACCTGGCCGCTGGCGCAAACCAGGGCAACGGCGGCACAGAGGACACGGAGACGGGTCATTGCATTTCCTTCAAGAAAGGGAGGCGAGTACCTCAGAGTAGAGCATTCTGCGCTGTGATGGCGAAGTGCTCAAGTGGCACGACGAGCGATGGAACCGCTCTGTCGAATCAGGGCCTAAACTGCGATTTCGAACCACAAAGGAGTGAGCGCAGCATGAGCCGTATCGAGACAGACAGCCTGGGCCCGGTCGAAGTTCCAGAGGGCGCCTACTGGGGTGCGCAAACCCAGCGTTCGCTGATCAACTTCGCCATTGGCAAGGAGCGCATGCCGCTCGCGGTGCTGCACGCCCTGGCGCTGGTCAAGAAAGCCGCTGCCCGGGTCAACGACCGCAACGGCGACCTGCCCGCCGACATCGCCCGCCTGATCGAACAGGCCGCCGACGAAGTGCTCGACGGCGAGCACGACGACCAGTTTCCGCTGGTGGTGTGGCAGACCGGCAGCGGCACCCAGAGCAACATGAACGTCAACGAGGTGATCGCTGGCCGCGCCAACGAGCTGGCCGGCAAGGGGCGCGGCGGCAAGGTGCCGGTGCACCCCAATGATCACGTCAACCGCTCGCAGAGCTCCAATGACTGCTTCCCCACCGCCATGCACATCGCCGCGGCCCAGGCGGTGCATGAGAAACTGCTGCCGGCGATCGCCGAACTGTCGGCCGGCCTGGCCGAGCTGTCGGCGCGCCACTCGCACCTGGTGAAAACCGGGCGCACGCACATGATGGACGCCACGCCGATCACCTTCGGCCAGGAAGTCTCGGCCTTCGTCGCCCAGCTCGACTACGCCCAGCGCGCCATCCGCGCGACCTTGCCGGCGGTTTGCGAGCTGGCCCAGGGCGGTACCGCCGTGGGCACCGGGCTCAATGCCCCGCACGGTTTCGCCGAAGCCATCGCCGCGGAGCTGGCCGCTTTGTCCGGCCTGCCGTTCGTCACCGCGCCGAACAAGTTCGCCGCCCTGGCCGGCCACGAGCCGCTGACCAGCCTGGCCGGCGCGCTGAAGACCCTCGCCGTGGCCCTGATGAAGATCGCCAACGACCTGCGGCTGCTGGGTTCCGGCCCGCGCGCGGGGATTGCCGAGGTACGCCTGCCAGCCAACGAGCCAGGGAGTTCGATCATGCCCGGCAAGGTCAACCCGACGCAGTGCGAGGCCTTGTCGATGCTGGCCTGCCAGGTGCTGGGCAACGATACGGCGATCGGCTTTGCCGCAAGCCAGGGCCACCTGCAACTGAACGTGTTCAAACCGGTAATCATCCACAACCTGCTGCAGTCGATCGAACTGCTGGCCGATGGTTGCAGCAACTTCCAGCAGCACTGCGTGGCCGGCATCGAGCCGGATGCCGAGCAGATGGCGGCGCACCTGGAGCGTGGATTGATGCTGGTGACAGCGCTGAACCCGCACATTGGCTACGACAAGGCGGCGGAAATCGCCAAGAAAGCCTATGCCGAGGGCAAGACCCTGCGCGAGGCGGCGCTGGAGCTCAAGTACCTGACCAACGAGCAGTTCGACCAGTGGGTGCGACCAGAGAACATGCTGGCGCCCGGCGGCAAGGGTTGATCCAGCGGCCTCATTGCGGTGCGCCGTGATGAGGCCGTCAATCAACCAGCGCGCGACGCGCTTTCCAGCCAGCCACCAGCGATGGCCCCAGCGCCACCAGCGCCGAACCCAGTACCACGGTCACCGCCCCGACATACCCCAGGCCATTGATCTGCTCGGCATGCACGTAGTCCGGCCATAGCCAGGCCGCCAACGCTACCGCAACGAACGTCACCAGCGGCGTCAGCGCCAGGGTCGCGCTCACCCGCGAGGCCTCCCAATGCGCCAATGCCTCGGCGAACGCGCCATAGGCCACCAGCGTGTTCAGGCAGCAGGCCAGCAGCAACCAGCCCTGCAACGGGCTGAGCTGCAACGCCTCCAGCGGATGCACCCAAGGCGTCAGCAGCAGCGCGCAGCAGATGTAGATCACCATCATCACCTGCTGCGAGTTCCACACCGTCAGCAGTTGCTTCTGGCTCAGGGCATAGAACACCCAGATGCTGGTGGCCAGGATGATGGTGAGTACACCGGTGGTATAGCTGCCGAGTGACGTGAGCAGTTCTTCCAGGCGCTGGTTGAAGAACAACGCGAATCCCAACAGCAGCACCAACAGGCCCAGGCCCTGCCCCAGGCTGAAGCGCTCCTTGAAGACGAATACGCTGGCCACCAGCAACAACACCGGCCCCAGTTGCACCACCAGTTGCGCGGTACCGGGACTGAGCAGGTTGAGCCCGACCAGGTACAACACGTAGTTGCCGACCAGACCCGCCACCGCGACGGCCACCAACCCCTTGCCCTTGACGCCGAGTCGGCTGAACGACGGCAGTCGCCGATTGGCCGCCAGCCACGCGAACAGCAGGCCCCCGGATACGCTCAGGCGATACCAGGTGACGGTCACCGGGTCCATCACCTGCAGCACCTGCTTGAGCTTGATCGGCAGAATGCCCCAGAGAAACGCGGTCAGCAGCGCCAGCAGCAGGCCCTGGACCCAGCGTCCGGAAGATATGTGCATGGTGTCCTCGAATCAGGCTTTGGCGGGGGAAGCTGCAGTCTAAAGGCTTGCCGGGAAGGATGTGGTGGGAAAAGATTTCATCAGGTCATTCCCAGGATGCATGCTCAATGCGTGGGCAGGCTTTCGTGGGAGCGGCGGTGCGCCGATGCGACTTGCCCCGCGATAGGGCCAAGCCAACCCCCATACACGATCCGCCTACTTCTTGTCCTTGGCGAACGCCGCCTCCAGCGCCTGGTTGATCGTGCGCAGCACCTTTACCCGCGCCCAGCGCTTGTCGTTGGCCTCCACCAGGGTCCACGGCGCGATCTCGGTGCTGGTGCGGTCGACCATGTCGCCCACCGCTTCGGAATAGACATCCCACTTGTCGCGGTTGCGCCAGTCTTCCTCGGTGATCTTGTAGCGCTTGAACGGGATCTGCTCGCGCTCCTCGAACCGCTCGAGCTGGGTTTGCTGGTCGATGGCCAGCCAGAACTTGACCACCACCACGCCAGCATTGCTCAGTTGCTCCTCGAAATCGTTGATCTCGCCGTAGGCGCGCATCCAGTCCGCCGGGCTGCAGAAGCCCTCGACCCGCTCCACCAGCACCCGGCCATACCAGGAGCGGTCGAAGACGGTGAATTTGCCGCGCGCCGGAATGTGCCGCCAGAACCGCCAGAGGTACGGCTGGGCACGCTCTTCCTCGGTGGGCGCGGCAATCGGTACGATGCGGTACTGGCGCGGGTCCAGCGCCGCCGCCACGCGGCGAATGGCCCCGCCCTTGCCGGCAGCGTCGTTACCTTCGAAAACCGCCACCAGCGCATGCCGGCGCATGTGCTTGTTACGCAAAAGCCCCGCCAGGCGTGCCTGCTCGGTGACCAGCTGCTCTTCGTAATCGCGTTTGTCCAGGCGCTTGCTCAGGTCAAGTGCGCCCAGCAGGCTCTTCTGGTCAATGCTGCGCCCCAGCGGTGTCACATTGCCCTGGTGCTTGAGTGGCTTGTTGTCCAGCGCCGCCTGCAGGCTCTCCAACAGAATGCGCCCCACCGCGAGGCTGCGGTAATACGGATCGACGCCCTCGATCACGTGCCAAGGCGCGTAGTCGCGACTGGTACGACGCAGCACCCGCTCGCCGAAGCGCACGAAGCGGTCGTAGGTTTGCGACTGCTGCCAGTCCAGCGGGCTGATGCGCCAGTTGTGCAGCGGGTCTTCCTTGAGCGCCTTGAGCCGCGCCTTCATCTGTTTCTTGGACAAGTGGAACCAGAACTTGATGATCAGCGCGCCCTCGTCGCACAGCATCTGCTCCAGGCGCTCGGCGCCGGCGATGGCCTGGTCGAGCACCGCGTCCTTGAACTGGCCGTGCACCCGCCCTTCGAGCATCTGGCTGTACCAGTTGCCGAAGAACACGCCCATCCGCCCTTTCGGTGGCAGCGCCCGCCAGTAGCGCCAGGCCGGCGGGCGAGCCAGCTCTTCGTCGGTCTGCTGGTCGAAGGTGCGAACCTCGATCAGCCGCGGGTCCATCCACTCATTGAGCAGCTTGACCGTCTCGCCCTTGCCGGCGCCCTCGATGCCGTTGATCAGCACGATCACCGGAAAGCGCGCCTGTTGCTTGAGTTCGTACTGGGCTTCGAGCAAGGCCTCGCGCAGGGCGGGCACTTCGGCTTCGTAGGTGTCCTTGTCGATGCTGTGACCGATTTCGGCGGATTCGAACATGGAGGGCTCCTTCAATGGATAAGCAAGATTAGCGGATCGAGGAGGATTTTTGCGCCTTCTGCGCTCACCATCGCGACACCAGGCCGCTGCCACGAACGACGCAAGCGTCTGCAGATCGCTTAAGATCCCCCCTTTGTTGCAACCGAGCCGACCATGTCCGACACCCTCCCCCCCACACAGGCCCAGATCGACTGGGATGACCAGGGCCGTCCCCACTCCCGGCAATACCATGATGTCTACTTCGCCATCAACGAAGGCATCGACGAGACCCTGCATGTGTTCATCGAGCAGAACCACCTGCGCCAGCGCTTCGCCGAGCTGCAGCCGCATGCATGCCTGGTGATCGGTGAAACGGGTTTTGGCACCGGCATGAACTTCTTCTGTGCCTGGCAACTGTTCGCGGAGCTTGCGCCCGCCGAGGCGCGACTGCATTTCGTCAGCGTCGAGAAGTACCCGCTGGCCCGCGACGACCTGGCCCGCGCCATGCAACTGTGGCCGGAGCTGGCCGCCTTCACCCAGCCGTTGCTGGAACAGTACGTGGCGATCCACCCAGGCTTCCAGCAATTCAGCCTCGCCGGTGGCCGCGTCACCCTGACCCTGATGATCGGCGACGCGCTGGAACAGTTGCCTCAGCTCGATGCCCGCATCGACGCCTGGTTCCTCGATGGCTTCGCCCCGGCAAAGAACCCCGACATGTGGACGCCGGAACTGTTCGCCCAGCTGGCGCGGCTGTCGCACCCCGGCACTACCCTGGGTACCTTCACCACCACCGGCTGGGTGCGTCGCTCGCTGATCGAGGCCGGCTTTACCATGAAGAAAGTGCCGGGCATCGGCAAGAAGTGGGAAGTGATGCACGGGGTCTACAGCGGTGCGCCGGCCACTGGCGCACCACCCTGGTACGCACACCCGACAGCCGCATCGGGGCCACGCGAAGCGCTGGTGATCGGCGCCGGCCTGGCCGGCAGCGCCACCGCCCAGAGCCTGGCAGCACGGGGCTGGCAAGTCTGTGTGCTGGAGCGCCACGACGGCCCGGCCCGGGAGGCCTCGGGCAATCCACAAGGTGTGCTGTACCTGAAGCTTTCCGCCCACGGCACAGCCCTTTCGCAGATGATCCTCGCCGGCTTCGGCTACACCCGCCGCTGGCTCGAGCACCTGCAGCATGGCCAGGACTGGGAGGCCTGCGGCGTATTGCAACTGGCTTTCGATGACCAGGAGAACGCGCGCCAGGCCAAGCTGGCCGCGGCCTTTGACAACAGCCTGCTACAGCGCCTGGAGCACGCCCAGGCCGAAGCCATCGCCGGGGTCGCGTTGCCCAGCGGCGGCCTGTACTACCCCGAAGGTGGCTGGGTGCACCCACCTGCGCTGTGCCAGGCCCAACTGGATCACCCGCGTATCCGCCTGCTTACCCACGCCGATGTGCTCGAACTGCGCCGTACCGATGGCCTGTGGCAGGCCTGGGAAGGTGAGCGCCTGCTGGCCAGCGCACCGCTGGTGGTGCTGGCCGGCGCCGCCGATATCCGCCGCTTCCCGGCGTGCGCCGGGCTGCCGCTCAAGCGTATTCGTGGGCAGATCACCCGCCTGCCCGTGACCGAAGGCAGCCGTGCGCTGCGCACCGTGGTCTGTGCCGACGGCTACGTGGCACCCCCGCGAGGGGACGAGCACACCCTTGGCGCCAGCTTCGACTTCAACAGCGAAGACCTGGCACCGACTGTGGCCGAGCATCAGGGTAACCTGGCACTGCTCGATGATATCTCGCCAAACCTCGCCACCCGCCTGTGCACCGCCGAGCTGGACCCGGCGCAGTTGCAGGGTCGGGCGGCGTTTCGCTGCACCAGCCCGGATTACCTGCCCATCGTCGGGCCGATGGCCGATGTCGAGGCGTTCAACGAGGCTTACGCCATGCTGGGCAAGGATGCGCGGCAGGTACCGGACGTGGCCTGCCCGTGGCTGGAGGGGTTGTACGTGAACAGTGGGCACGGCTCGCGCGGCCTGATCACAGCGCCGTTGTCTGGTGAGTTGATTGCGGCGTGGGTCACTGGTGAGCCGCTGCCGGTGCCCAGGGCGGTGGCCGAGGCGTGCCATCCCAACCGCTTCGCGCTGCGTCGGCTCATACGGGGCAAGTAGCGCGCCCATTGAACGCAAAAGGCCGCCGCATCGATCGGATGCGGCGGCCTTTTGCCGGGTGCTCAGCGCCGACGCGGCTGGCGCTTGCGCTGTTCTTCGTCGGTCGGGATCGGCACCGGCTGCAACGGTGGCGGGAGCAGGCCCAGGGCGACAGCGAGGTCATGGAGCCAGTTGTACATGCGTTCGTTCATATTGCCCCCTTGACGGGTCAGCCTCTCGGTCAATCAATCTTGCGATGCGTCATACAGATCATAGTCCGATGTCTTGTATTGCGCATGCCTCTGCTTTTACAGATATGGGCGATTCTGACCCGGATCAAGCGCAGATGGCAGCTTCCGACGGTCGGTCAATCGTTTCGCTTTGTTGCAAATCAATCCAGGCCTGCAGATTGGCCCCGCGTTTGCCCTGGCGCCACATCAACCAGGTCATCGCGTGATCGAACGGTGCCTGCAATCGGTGGGCACGCACCTGGTCGCGCCCTGGCAGGCTGTCGAGCATCGACTGCGCCATCAAAGCCACCCCGGCCCCGGCGATCACGCAAGCCAGCATGCTCTGGTAGGACTCGATCTCCATCACCCGGCCCATGGGCGTGTGGGCATGGGCATACCAGGCTTCCAGACGCATGCGGTAGGAGCAGCCCTGGCGGAAGGTGAACACCGCCTTGCCGGCGACATCCCTGGCGCTGTGCACCACCGGGTGCTCGGGGCTGGTGATCAGTACCAGCGTTTCCTCGCACAGTGGCACGCCATCCAGCCCGGCCAGGTTGAGCGGGCCGTCGACCAACGCCGCGTCCAACCGATGGCTGAGCACGCCTTCGAGCAGTTCGGCACTAGGCGCCGCCTGGACCTGCAGGTTCACTGCTGGATAGGCCTGGTGATAACGCGCCAACAGCACCGGCAAGTGGATTGCCGCCGTGCTGTACATGGTGCCCAGCACGAAATCTCCCGCTGGCTGGCCACCCTGCACCGCCGCGAGCGCCTCGTCACGCAGGTTGGACAGGCGCTGAGCATAATCCAGCAGTACCTTGCCAGCCGGCGATAACTGCAGACGCTGGCGCTCGCGTAGGAACAGCTCCACCCCCAGCTGCTCCTCGAGCTGACGCAGGCGCGTCGACAGGTTCGACGGCACCCGATGCAAGCGTTCGGCGGCGCGGGTCAATGACCCCTCCTCGGCCACGGCCTGGAAGATGCGCAGTTGGCTGAACTCCATGAGATTCTCCAAAACAGAACAACTTCATCATCATTATTCAATTTTATTGAAAGTCAATGCGCCCTACCCTGCCATCCATCGCATCCCCTTCGTGCAGGAGATTTCCCATGTCGCCCTTCGTGCAACTGCTGGCCAGTGCCGTGGCGCTGATGATGGCCATGGGCATCGGCCGCTTCGCCCTGACCCCGCAACTGCCCCGGCTGATCGCCGAGGGCCAGTTCGACCTGACCGCTGGCGGCCTGGTCGCCGCCGCCAACTACCTGGGCTACTTCCTCGGCGCGGTGGACGCCATGTTCGCCCGCCAGCCACACCAGGTCCGCCTGCGCCTGCATGGCGGGCTGTGGCTGTGCGTACTGCTGACCCTGGCGTCGTGGGCGGCCGACGGGTTCTGGAGCCATTTGCTGCTGCGCTTCGGCACCGGCGTGGCCAGCGCCTGGGTGCTGGTGATGATCGCCAGCCTCAGCCAGCAACTGGCCAGTGCCCATGGCCGCCAGCGCCTCGGCGCACTGGTGTTCGCCGGGCCCGGTGTCGGGATTGCGGTGACAGGCTTGCTGGCCTTGGCTGCGCACCTGCTGGGGCTGGATTCGGCGGCCCTGTGGCTGGTTTACGGGGTCGCCGCACTGGTCATGCTGCTCGCAGTGCTGCCGTGGCTGCCGCGAGCGCTCGAACCCGTCACCTTGCCCCTTGCCAACGACCGCGGCCCCAACAATGGCATCAGCCGCCTGGGCCTGGTCTACGCGCTCTACGGGATCGGCTACATCCTGCCAGCCACCTTCCTGTCGCAGATGGCCAGCCAGCAGTTCCATGGGCAATGGCTGGCCGACCTGTTCTGGCCGGCATTCGGCCTGGCCTCGGCGCTGGGTGTGATGATCGTCAGCCTGCGCCGCCCGGGCCGCACCTCGACCTGGCTGAGCATCACCCTGTGGCTGCAAGGGCTGGGTGTTCTGGCCTGCCTGCTGGGGGGCGGCGTCGGCCTGGCATTGGGCGTGCTCCTGTGCGGCGGGCCGTTCCTGGCCTGCATGCAACTGGTGATGCAGCGCTCGCGGGAGCTGGCGCCTCATGCCACGCAGCGCAATGCCGGGATGTTGACCGCTTGTTTCGCCCTTGGGCAATTGAGTGGGCCGTTGCTGGCGGCGTTGAGCAGCCATTTCAGTGGGGGATTACAGCCCGCACTGGTAATGGCTGCGGTAGGGATGGGATTGGCCGGGATATTGACCGGGGGCTTCTCGGGTCCACCAACCTGTGCCAGCTTGAGACAGGCAGGCTGACCCTGTGATGAGGCAAGCCCTTGTGGGAACGGGCTTGCCTCGCGATAGGGCCGGAACTGCCGACCGCTTACCCCACCAGTTTGCGCAACTGCTGCCGCACCCACGCCTCGGCGCTGACCATGATCACCCCGAGCAGCACCATCACCGCGCCGATCACGAAGTTCAGGCTCAGCGGCTCGTCCAGCAGCAGCACGCCAAAGGTCACCCCGAACAGCGGCGTGATGAAGGAAAACACCGCCAGGTTCGAGGCCAGGTACTTGCGCAGCAACCAGAACCACGTCAGGTAGCTCACAAACGACACCACGATCCCCTGGAACAGCACGCTGCCCACCGCCAGCGGGGTCAGCGAGAAGTCGGCGATTTGCCCGCTCACCAAGGCGATCAGCACCAGCCCGACAAACCCCACTGCCAGCTGGTAGAACAAAGTCAGGGTCGCCGGCGCCTCGGACAACCGCGAGCCGCGCACCACCACCGTGGTCGCGCCCCAGGCCAGGCCTGCCAGGATCGCCAAGGCATCGCCCAGCAACATGCGCCCATCGAGATGTTCGAGGGAAACACCGCCCGCAAAGGCCAGGGCAATCCCTGCAAACGCCAGCAGGATCCCCAGCCACTGCAACAGCCGCAACCGCTCGCTGGGCATCATGAAATGCAGCCCCAGGGCGGTGAAGATCGGCGCGGTGTAGAGGAACACCGACATATGCGCCGCCGAAGTCAGTTTCAGCCCCTCGGCGATGAACAGGAACTCCAGGCCGAACAACGCGCCGGCCAACAGCCCGGCGCGCCAGGTGCTGCCGACCTGGTTCCAGCCACCCCGGAAGCACACCAGCAAGCCGACCAGTACCGCCGCGATGCCATTACGAAACGCCGCCTGCATGACCGGTGCGATATCCACCGCGGCGGATTTGATCAGCACCTGCTGGCAGCCCCAGATCAGGCACAGCCCCAGCATGACCTGGAAAGCAAAAGCGTCGGGGTTCTTGCGGACCGCGGTCATGGGCGGCCCCTCTGCGGGTTGAATGACATGGCAAGGCTCGGCAGTGAGAATGGATCCCGATTATCGGGGGACCGGCCTTGCCGATGCCAGTCTAAATTGACCCGCCAGCGATCTGCGCCTTGGCCGAGACGTGCTCGAAGGTGGCTTCATCCAGGGCATCGGGCTGTTCATCGAGCACCTGGCGTGGGTGTTCGAAGCCCGGAATGCTGCTGTCGATCAGGCTGAGCAGGCGCGAACCGCGCGGGCTGAGGACGAAATTCTCGCCATTGCCGCCTTCCGCTTCAGGCCGGCTCTCGATAAAACCGCGTTCGAAGAGGATCTTTTCGTACTTGCAGGCCTGGGCCTTGATCTGGTTCAGATCGCCCGGTGCCTCGCCATCAGCGGCCAGCGCGGCGGCATGCTGCTCGGCATAGGGGCGCGGCGTAAAACTGTGACCGGCGCCGTTCTGCACTTCGTGCAGCAAGCGTTCGATCAGGTCCCAGTCGTATGTGCTCATGGGGTAAGCCTCCTGCTGTGGACAAGTAGGTACACAGCGTGGGACTGACAGAGGTTGCCAGGTGTTCCATCAAAACCACGAACCCGCTCATTGCTCTGCGCAGCGCGCCCTGCAGGTTACAAGTCGTTCAGCATTTCACGGATGTATTCGGAAAAACTGTCCGCAACCTGATGAGCCTCACGGCTCACCGGGTCGATATCGACGACCACCCAACCGTTGTTCGTGTCAAACCCTGAACAGTATCCCTGCAGGTCATCCCCGAACAGCAGTATGCCTTCCAGGGCGTTCTCCCCATCCTCATCGTAGACCTGGTCAGGCGTAAGCAGGCCTTCGTACAACATATAAGCCGCCTCACCCACTTCCCCCCATCCAAGCTCCCTGATGAATGCCAGGTAATCAGCCGGCACCTGCGAATGGGCGCCAGCCAGCGCCGAGAGCACCTGCGCTTCGGCGGTCGCCAGTTTGGAAAGGGGGCCGGACACCTTGTCCGGCTGTAGATCGTCATACATTCCCATTCACCCTACCCTCTTATCGTGATGTGAAGATTTCCCTGCCCACACTGTCTTTCCCATGGATGCCACCTTGATGCTGGTCGGGGAAGCGTGCCGGGTGCATGTTCCACCATTCGTTAGGTCCGCCGAACCCACTTTCGATGATGTGGTGTGCATCGTAGGGCTGTCCGGCCTTGCGCACCACCTTTGTCCCATCCTTGCTCATCACATTTTCGGTGTAGCGGGGCCACGTCTGGCCTGTCTTGGTTTCCCACTGGCCGATCAGCTCGTCCTTGATCTTGTTGAACTCGCGTCGGTGTTTCTGGGTTTCCTTGGGCGTGAGCTTGGTGTAGTTCTTTTCCCGCAAGGCATTTGCCAGGTTGTCGCGTTGCTCGGCGGTGACTTTCAGGCCCGTGTGCGCCTCCAGCTCATTGAGATAACGCCGTGCCTGGCTGGAAAGCTGGGTGAACGCCGATGCCGGCCCCTTGGGCGGCCCCTCGCCGGCAGGAGGCTCGTGCGGCTTGCGGGTGTCCGGCACATCCAGGTGAGAGCCCGGCCCATTGCTTCCTTCATGGTGGGTGCCGCCCTTGCGTCCTGGTATGGCGCCCATGATCACGCTGGTGATCAACTTGCCACCGCCAATCAGGAAGTCGCCGCCTTCCTTCTTGTCGAGGTCGCCCTCTCCCTCCATGCGCTCGGCAATGTACTTGCCAACCTTCGCCACGGCCTCCTCGACCTTAGCATTGAAGTCCTTGCCCAGCTCCGTCTGGTCGATCACCTGGCTGACAGCCATCTGAATGACAGCCTTGGGGCCTTGCAGCATGGCAATTGCCACGGTGACCGCCTCGGCCGCATCCGGATGCGCACCCAGGTACTCGTTGATGGTAGAGACGTAGGTCAGTGTCCATTGGACGCTGTCGCGCTCCGCCGTGACATGCGTTGTATCAAGCTCAAGAGCCCCCAGTTTTCGCTCGAGCTCCCGGGTGAAATCCTGCGACTGCTCGAACACATGCTCAAGATTGTTGAGCTGCTGCAATACCTGGGTCTGGAAGTCTTCATTGCCCATCAAGACCATGGCATCGCGTGGCGACATCCCTGCCAGGATCAACGACTCGAGGGTGTTTTCCGCCAGCGCCCGGCCCGCGACCGCGACAGCGCCGCTGTCCATCGGCCGCCCGGTCATCCGCTGGTAACGATTGACCAGAGCGTTGAGGGCATTGCCGGCCTGTTCGAAGTTCTTCAGCGCCGTCTTGTCGTAGTCGAGCAGCCCATCGCTCCACTTCTGTAGCGTCTCCTTGGGATTGAGCACATCGTTCAGCGAGCTGTCGGTCACATAGAGATCGGTGCGCGACTCCTTGTCCCGCGTGATTTCGTAGGCTTTGTCGAGGTCACGGTTCAGCCCGACGGTGGAGTCCTGGCCGCTCTCGGCGTCCTTGCGCACAGTGATATCACCTGCACCCACGGTGGCACGGACGGTCTGCTCACGGTCCTTTTCATACTCCCAGCCGCTGACGCTCCAGCTGGTCTGGTTCTTCGGGCCCTTCTCGTCGTTACCTGCGTCTGCGATGACCTTGCCGTTGGAAGGATCCTGCTCGGCACTGGCCGAACCCTTCTTCCAGCTGCCACCCACATTCAGGTAGTAACCGTGCTCCTTGTCCTTGCCGGCAATGTCGCTGAAGCCCAGGGTGCCGGTGTCGAGTTTGAGATTGCCGTTGTCGGCGGCGATCAGCGCACCGTCGAGCTGGGTGTGGTTCTCGGTGCGGATATCGACCTTGTCACGCCCGGTGATGCGAGTCTGGTCCTCGACCCACTCGGTCTTGCCGGTGGTCTTGCCATAGCCGACCGACCCACTGACACCGGCGCCCGGGCCCACGGTGACAGTGGCATTGATGTCGAACTCCTTACCCTTGACCTTGCCAGTGTCGATGGCCGAGGCCACGTTGAGGTCACCACCGACACGGCCGATCACTTCGTCGCCGCGTACCTGGGCGCCCTTGATGTTGGTGTCCTTGCCGCTGGTGAACTTCAGCTGGTCACCGGCATACACATAGGCTTGCTGATGACGCTGGGTTTCACGCTCCAGGTCGCCCTTGCCCATGTTGACGCTGGCGTAAACGCCCACACCTTCCGAGCCGAAGGTCAGGCCAACCTCGCCACCGCCGCTATGACGGTTCTGCTCCTGCTGGCTGTCGTTCTTGGCAGCCACGATGTTCAGCTCATTCCCCGCGTTCAACTCCACATCGCGACCGGCCTTGACCTGACTGCCCACGATGTTCAGGTCATTGCTGGCATCGAGCTTGATGTTGCCCCCGGCCTCCAGCTGCGCAGGCGTGGAGGTACCCTGCTGGCTATCGGCACTGGCAGTGCCATGGCTGCCGCCGATGCCGACCTTGAAGCCACCGCTGGTGCCACCATGCACGCCGCCCCAGCTCTGCGACTGGTTGTTTTCCTGGCTGCTGCTGCCCTTGGCGACATCTATGTTGATATCCCGGCCTTTGATGTCGATGTCACGCCCGGCCTGGACCTTGCTGCCCTTGATATTGACGTCGTTGCCAGCCTGCATCTTCACATCGTTGCCGGCGTCCAGCGTCGAAGGCCGATTGCTCTGCTCCACGCTTTGCTGGCTGCTGGTCTGCTTGCTGTTGCCGATCTTGCCGTCACCGGTGGGGCCGGTGAAGAACTGGCCGATGGCATCCACGGTCTGCAAGGTGCTGGAACCCTTGCTGACACCATCCTCGCCCTTGCCGGTATTGCTTATCGCATCCTTGGTACTGCCGGCGTTATGTTTGATCGAGCCGCTGACCCCCTGGCTCTCATACTCGCGCTCCTGCTCCTGAATACGCGTGTCACGGCCGGCATCGATGTTGATGTCTCGTCCGGCGCCAAGGCTGATATCGTGCCCCGCCAGCAAGTCCGAACCGGTCTGGTTGATATCACGTCCAGCATTGATATCCAGGTCCTTGCCAGCCTGGATGCGACTGCCGGCAGCCAACTGCTCGCGCAGGCGGTCCTTGGCTTTCTCTTTTTCAACGCCCGCGAAGAAATTGGTACCGTTGTCGTCGGTGTCCGAATGCAGCCCGACGCTGCTCGACTTGGACCACTGTGTATCGTCACGTTGGTTCTGCGCCGCAGTGATGTTCACGTCACGCCCGGCATTCAGGCTGACATTGCGTCCGGCATTGATGCCGCTACCGAGCACGTTGATATCGCGTTCCGCCTCCAGAGTGGCGTCGCGTACGGCGACCACTTGGCTGCCGACACTGGTGCTGCTGCGCGCTTCATGCCCGGAGGTCTTTGCCGACGCAATCGAGACCGAGGGGATCGAGACGTTTTGCACGCCCGGCAGCATCAGCGCTGTCGGCGACAGCATGTCCTTGACCGAAAGCGAGAGCTTGAGCTTCTGCTTGTACTCCTCGCTGCGGCTATAGGCGGTGTCGTTGGCCGACACCAGGTTGACATCGCCCTCGTCGTCCACCAACCCGGCGCGTAGCTCCACATCGTTGCCGGCATTGGCCTTGCTCGCGCGCAAGCGCACATCGCTGCCAGCCGCCAGGACAATGTCGTTGCCGGCATCGAGCTCGCTGCCCACCTGCGTGGCGCGGGTCTGCAGCTGGCTCTTGCCGCTCTTCGACAGGCCCAGGAAGCCGGACTTGGTCTTCTTGCTGAAATCGCCGTGTTCCTCGACGCCGGACAACACCGCCACATCGCGCGTCGCGCCAATCATGAGGTCGCCGCCGGCCTTGAGCTGGCTGCCGATCACCGTGACATCGCGGCCGCCGTCCAGGGAGATGCCGCCATAGTCCTGCTTACTGACGTTGACGGTGAGATCGCCACCCGCCTCGATCACCGAGGCGACGTTGGTGCTGTGGTAGCTCTCCTTCTGGTTCGAACTCTTGCGACCGAACGACCCCTTGCTCTTCTTGAGGTAATAGGACGCGCTTTCGTTCTGGTCGGAAGCGATGGTCAGGTCGCGCTCGACGTCGATGTCGACGTCGCCCTTGCCCTTGACCTGGCTGGCGACGATGGCCATGTCCTGGCCGGCAGACAGCGACACGTCACCCCCGGCCTTGACCGTGGTCGAGACCTGGGTGACCTGGTCCTTGGACTGGGTGACCTTCTTGCTGCGGCTGAAGCTGTGGGCTTCGTTGGCGGCGGAGGTCAGGTTCAGGTCCTCGCCTGCGGCCAGGGAGAGGTTGCGGCCCGCATCGATCTGGCTGGCCACCGCGGTGAGATCACGGCCCGCGCCAATGCTCAGGTCGCGACCGGCGGTAACCGTCGCGCCATGCTGCTGCACGGTGTTGTTGCGCTGGCGGTCGCTGTAGAAGCCTTCGCGCTCCTCGACCGACAGCACGCTGACATCGCGCCCGGCGTTGAGGGACAGGTCGCCGCCACTCTGGATCACGCTGGCGACGTTGTTGATATCCTGGCCGGCCTTGAGGCTGAGGCTGTTCCCGGCTTCGATACGGGCGGCGTTATCCAGGTAGTCCTTGTGCTGGCTGGTGCCGCCGAAATGGGTGACGGCGCGCACCTGGTCACGCTGGTTGAGGATATCTCCATTGACCGCAGTCAGGCTCACGTCGCGCCCGGTGATGATGCCGCCGGCGCTGTTGCTCAGGTTGTTGCCGGCCAGCAGTTCCAGACGCTCTCCGGCCTGGATCAGGCCAGTGTTGACCAGGTTGTTGCCAGCGGTGGCGGACAGGTTGCGGCTGGCCTGCAAGGTCCCGACGTTGGTCAGGTTCTCGCCGGCGATCAGTTGTACGTCCTGGCCGGCGATCAACGCACCGTTGGGGGCCAGGCGATTGTTGGCCTGGGCCAGGTAAAGCACCGGGACCAGGACCTCTTCGCCGTTGACCTGGTGTTTTTCCATCCACACGATGTCATGGGTCAGCGCCGCCACCTGGGAGGCCGTCAGGCCCACACCCAGGCTCAGCTGGAGCTGGTCCTTGCTGCGGATGGCGTTGTCCATCAGGTACTTGAACAGCTGATCGCCAGAGGTCTGGCCATCGATGAACTGCTGGCCGGTACGGGCCACCACCGCCTGCTGGATCAGGCGTTGCTCGTAGAGTCCATCACCCAGGCGCTTCCAGCTCTGGTCCGGGTCGTAGCCCAGGTTGCCGAGCAGATAGTCCGAGCTCATGAACTGCTTGAGGTCGGTGAGGACCGGGTTGGTCTCGATCAGATATTTGTGTGGCTTGCTGGTGTACTGGCTGTCCGGCATACGGGTCACACCCGCAATGTCGGGACGCGCGCTGATCCCCAGGTTGCCGTTGACCGACGGTTCCCGGGCATCGGCACCGGGATGTCGCGTCGCGCGATTGACGTCGACCGGTGCGCCGTTCGGTGCGTAGACACCGATGGTACTTGCGTTGCCGCCCACGGCACCGCCCTGATGGGCGATGCGGTCGATCTGCTGATGGCTCTGGTTCCCCGCACTGGCATCCACAGCCTGCAGCGCACCAGGCTGGGCGCCTGGGGTCGACACCTGGCGGCCTTGGGTCAAGACTTCAGCACTGCCAAGCGTCCAGCTCGAGGCTGTACCACCTGCGCCACTGCCGCCCTGACCACTCAGGCGGAACAGTCCATTCTGCCCGGTGGGCAAGGTGAAACCACCCAAGGCGAGGGGGTTGACCTGTTGTTGTGCCAGGTCAGGGGGAAGCTGGGCATGAATATTGATGACCGTGCTGCCGGCAGCGCTCGGCAACTTGGGGTCGAACGCCTTGGCTGCCGGGCCACCGACCGTCAGCCCTTCCTGGATGACGCTGTTGATCACGTCCCTGGTGGCGTTGATGCTTACCCGGCCACCCGCCTGTACAACGGCATTCGCCGCACCGACCTGGGTGTCATGCACGATGGTGCGCGGATCGAAGAACGTGACGCCTTGAATCTGCGCGGGCAGCGGCGCTCTCACATCAGGGTTGTATGCCGGCGCGATGTTCAGCGAGCCGATCGAGAATCCGTCAAACCAGCTCTTCCAGCCGATGACCGCGATGGTGTTGTAGTTTGCGGTACCGCCAAGCCGGGTATAGGGCGTGATGCGTGATTCGTTCCAGTTGGCATCCCACATTCGCATCGTGCCTACGACATTCCTGCCGCCGTTACTGGTGTCCCTTTTATATTCCGGGTCATTGGCAGCGTTATAGCGCATCACCGCGGCAAAGTACGGCATGGCGTATTTGACCTTGTCAACGCCTGTCAGGTAGAACGACTTCAGCTCCGAATAGGTGCCCAGTGCCTCGCCCTTGTTGAGGAAGTTCTGCACGTTGACCGTGATATCACGCTGGGCGGTGATCACCGAAGCCGAGTTCTCCAGCCGCCCCCCGAGCACAAACAGGTCGCGGCCAGCACGGATTGCCCCGGCAGGCGAGTCGATCTCGACCTTTCTCTCGTAGTACTCTTCGAGCACCATATGACCGGCGCCCGGCCCAGTCTGACGCATACCGATCGAGCTCCACTTCGGTGTGCCCGTGGTCTTGAAAACCTCCTTCCTGTTCTCGATGGCCTGCGCATTCAGGCGCATGTCCCCGGCACTCTCGAGGCTGCCGGAAATGTTCTCCACCTTGTTCGCCAGCCCGCCCGCGGCATTGCCAGCCACCGTCAAGCCACCCAGGCTGTAGACGTCGCCATAGAAGTTGGTCAAGGCGCCGGTATACAGCTGCATGTCCCCGCCACTGAACAACAGGCTGTGATCGTTGCGCAGGCTGCCGGTGGTCACCCGCACCAACTGGTTGCCACCCAAAGTCCCCAGGTTGTTCACGCTACCGGCATTGACCAGCAGATCCCCCGCCGAGCTCAGCCGCCCCTGGTTGGTCAGCAGGCCCGCCACATTGATCGTGGTGTTGCCCACGCCCGTGATGCTGGCGTTGCTGCCCTGGTTCATCTGCGTCGCGCTCACCCCCAGGGTACCCAGGCTGTTCACCCGCCCATTGGCGCTGCTGTAGGTACCCCCCAGGTTGAGGCTGAGCGCGCCGTCACTGGCGATCAGACCTTCGTTGCTCCAGTTGCCGCCGTTGCCCACCAGGCTGTCGAATGCCAGCAACTGGCCGCCGGCAGTCTGGGTGAGGTTGTTGACATTGACCGTCAGGCGCCCGGCCTGGATGGCGCTGCCGTTGGTCCAGCTGTCGGCGGTCAGGGTCAGGCCGCCGCGGGTGCTGAGGCTGCCGCCGGCACGGGTAAGGTTGGCGGTGTCGATGTCGAACACGCCCTTGCCGACGTGCAGCACCTTGCCACCGACGTTCTGCAGCAGGCCGGCGCCGAGGGTCAGGTCACTGTTGCCGATCTCCACCTGGCCATTGCGGTTGTCGAACAGCCCGCCAATGGCGAACTGGCTCTTGCCGCTGGTGCCCACGGCACGCAGTTGCCCCCCCTGGTTGTCCAGAGTGGCGGCCGTGATGGCGAGGGTACTGGCGCTTTCGATGATGCCGCTGCGGTTATCCAGCGCGCCGCTCAGCCCCAGTTCGATACGCTGGCCGACCATCTCGCCGCGTGTGTCGCCACCGTTGAGCAGGCTGGCGCCGGTGACCTTGAGCAGGCCACTGGCGGAGATGCCGCCATCGCGGTTGTCCAGTTGCCCGGTGCGGATCACGGTATCACCGCCGAGCGCGGCGATGCGCCCGCCGTGGTTGTCGAGGCTGGCGCTCTGCACGTCCAGGCTCAGCGCCTGGAGGATGCCGCGCTGGCCAGTGGCATCGCTGCCATTGCGCAGTACACCGGTGGTGCGCACGCCCAGCGCCTGCTTGAGGCTGGCGAGGATGCCGCCGCGGTTGTCGAGGGTGTCGGCGGTCACGGTCAACGCGCCATCCTGGGCGATCAGCTTGCCGCCCTGGTTGTCGAGCAGGCCGGTGGTCTGCGCGGTGATCGCGCCCTTGGCCTGCACGGTGCCCTTGGCGTTGTTCAGGCTGGCCGCCTGCAGGCCTACGTCGCCCTGCTGGCTGTAGATCAGGCCATCGCCTGAGTTGTTGAGCGCCCCGCGGCTGTCGAGCGTGAGCGGGCCATTGGCGGCCAGGGTGCCGCGCTGGCTGTTGTCGACGCTGGCGGCCAGCACCTTGAGCAGGCCCTGGCTGGCGATCTGGCCAGCCTGGTTGTCGACCAGGCCGGCACGCTGGACCAGCAGGTCCTTGCCGGCGAACAGCTTGCCCTGGCGATTGAGCAGCTCGCCGAGCAGGTCGAGGGTCAGCGCGCCCTGGGCGGCGAGGCTGCCGTCGGTGTTGTTCAGGCTCGCGGCGGTCAGGCCCAGATCCTGGCGGGTGGCCACGCGGCCGCCGTGGTTGTCGAGGACGCCGGCGCTGATGACCAGTTTTTCCCCGGCATCGATCAGGCCGCCATCATGGTTGTCCAGCGCCGCCGTGATGGTCAGCTGCTGGCCGCTGCCGCTGGAGAGGATGCCCTTGGCGCTGTTGTCCAGGCTAGCGGCCTTGACGTCCAGGCGTTGCTGGGCGACCAGCGCGCCGCCGTCGCTGTTGCGCAGCGCGCCGGTCACGGTCGCCTGCACGGCGCCGGAGCGGCTCGACAGGGTGCCCTGCTGGCGGTTGTCCAGGCCCTGGCCGGTCACGGTCAGGCCCTGCCAGCCCGAGACCAGGCCATTGCGGTTGTCGATGGCGCCGCTGGTGATAGCCAGCGTCTGTTCGCTGATCAGCTTGCCGTCACGGTTGTCCAGCTCGCTGACGTCCAGCTGCAGGGCCTGGGCGGTGGAGATCTCGCCGCCCTGGTTGTCCAGTTTGGCCAGGTTGACCAGGGTCAGCGGCCCGGCGGTGGTGATCAGGCCCGCGCCGTTGTCCAGGTCGGCGCCGCCCAGGTCCAGCGCGAGGCTGCTGCCGAGCAGCTTGCCGGCGTGGTTGTCCAGGCCCTTGCTGGTGAGGGAGAGCGCGTCCTTGGCTTCGATGCGGCCGCCGTCGCGGTTGCTCAGCGCGCCGGCATGAATCTCCAGCGACTGGGCGCCGATCAGGCCCTTGAGGTTGTCCAGGCGCTGGCTGACCCGCAGCAACAGCCACTGGTCGCTGAGCAGGCGGCCGTTGCCGTTGTCCAGTTGCTCGGCAGCGACGGTGAAGGCCTGGGCGCTGGACATCTCGCCGCCCTGGTTGGCCACGGTCTTGAGGTTGTCCAGCTGCAGCGACGGGGCATTGATCAGGCCGCCACGGTTGTCCAGGTGGCCGTGGCTCAGGTCGAGCGTCACCGAGGTGTCGCTGAACAGCTTGCCGCCCTGCAGGTCGAGGCCGGTGACCGTGGCGGTGAGTGCTTCGCGGCTGCCCACGCGGCCGCCGTCGCGGTTATCGAGCTGGCCGGCGTGCACGTCGAGGGTGCGGTTGCTGCTGATGCTGCCCTGGCGGCTGTTGTCCAGGTGGCCGGTGCTGAGGGTCAGCTGGCCCTTGCTGGCCAGCGCGCCTTTGTCGGTGTTGTCCAGGCTGGCGCTGGCCAGGGTGATGTCGCTGTCGCTGAGCAGCTCGCCGCCCTGGTTGAGCAGCGCGCCGCCCGTGGTCAGTTTCAGGCGGCCGGCGCTGTCCAGTTTGCCGGTGCTGTTGTCCAGGCTATGCGCGGCCAGCACCAGCTGGCCCTCGGCGCTGAGCAGGCCGAGGCGGTTGAGGGCCGCGCCGGTCAAGGTCAGGGTCATGTCCCGCTGGCTGGTCAGGCGGCCACCGTCGTTGTCCAGGCTCAGGCCGGTCAGGGTCAAGCCGGTCTGGGCCTCGAGGCGCGCCTTGTTGCGGTTGAGCAGTGCCTGCAACGCCAGGGTCATGCCGGTGCCGGCCACCAGCAGACCGCCGTCGCTGTTGTCCAGCGAGGTGCCGGTGACCGCGACGGCGGCCTTGCCGGTGATCTCGCCGCCACGGTTGTCGATGCGGTCGACCTCCAGGGTCAGCGCACCATTGCTGCCGAGCAGCCCCGCCTCGCGGTTGTGCAGCTCACCGCCCTTGATCCGCAGTTGCTCGAGGCTGACCAGCGAACCGGCGTTGTTGAGCAAGGTGTCGGCCTGGACCTCGCCCTGGCCTTTGCCGGAAACCTTGCCCTTGCTGTTGTCCAGCGTCCCGGCAACAAGGTTGAGGGCGGTGTCGCCCACCAGGGTGCCCTGGCGGTTGTCCAGGCGACCGTCGACGGTCAGCACCAGGCCGGCGCGGCTGCTGACGGTGCCCTCGCGGTTGTCGAGGCTGGCGGCATGCAGGTCCAGGCCCTTGGCCGAGACCAGGCCCTTGGTGTTGTCCAGCGCCTGGGCAATGCGCACCGTCAAGGCCTGGTCGCTGAGCAGTTTGCCCTGGCGGTTGTCCAGGGAATCGGCCACCAAGGTGAAGCCTTGCGGGCTGGTGATTTCGCCGTTCTGGTTGTCGACGCTGCCGAGGTTTTTCAGCACCAGCACCGGGGCCTTGATCAGGCCATGATTGACCAGCGCGCCCTGGCCCAGGTCGAGGGTGATCGAGGCCTTGCTCAGCATCCGGCCGGCCTGTTGGTCGAAACCGCTGGCGGTCAGGTGCATGGCGCCATCGCTGTCGATGCGGCTGTCGCTGCCTGCGTTGTTGACCTGGCCGGCCTTGAGGGTCAGGCGGTCATTGCCGACCACATGGCCGCTGTCACGGTTGTCGAGGGTGCCGGTGGCGATGTCCATGGCCCCCTGGGCGCCAACTTCGCCGGCCCGGTTGTCGAGGCTGGCACTGCGCAGGTCGAGGGCGCCGTCGGCGGTGATCGAACCGCGCTGGTTGTCGACCTTGCCGGTGGTGGCCAAGGTCAGTTTGCCGGCGCTGCTCAGTTCGGCGTCGCTGTTGTCGAGGCTGGCGGCGGCAATGTCGAGGTCGCCCTCGCTGGTCAGCAGGCCCTTGCCGTTGTCCAGCGCCTGACTCAGGCGCAGGCGTGCGCCCTGCTCGGCGGAAACACGCCCGTCGCGGTTGTCCAGGGTCTGGCCGTCGAGGGTCAGTTGGCCCTTGCCGCGCAGCAGGCCCTGGGCCTGGTTGATGACCTCGGCCACCGTCAGCGCCAGGTCGGTGTCGGCCAGGACCTGGCCGCCGGTGTTGTCCAGACGCTGCCCGGTGAGGCTGAGCGCCTTGGCCGCGGACAGCTCGCCGCCGCGGTTGTCGACGCTATCCACGGTCAAGTGCATGCCCTGCCCGGCGCCGACCACGGCGCCCTGGCGGTTGACCAGTGTGCTGCCCTTGAGGGTCAGCTTGCCGTCGGCGGACAGCTTGCCGCCCAGCTGCTCCAGGCGCGTGACCTGGCCATCGAGATCGCCGCCGCTGGTCAGGCTGCCGCCGCTGTTGTCCAGGTGCGCGGCGACCAGGTCAAGGTTGCCCTTGGCGCCAAGGATGCCGAGCTGGTTGAGCAGCTCGCTGCCGCTGTAGCGGGCCCCGGCCTGGCCGCTGACCAGGCCCTGGTCGCGGTTGTCGAGGTGGTCGATGGTCAGTGTCAGTGCGCCGTCGGCCTCGATCTTGCCGCCGCGGTTGTCCCAGCGCTGGCCTTGCAGGGTCAGCAGGTCCTTGCCCACCAGGCGGCCACCGCGGTTGTCCAGTTGCCCCGCGTCGATATGGGTGGCGCCCACGCCGTTCACCAGGCCCTTGGCCTGGTTGTCCAGCAGCCCGCTGACCTTGGCGGTGAGCGTGCCGTCGCTGAGCAGCTTGCCTTGCTCGCGGTTGTCGAGGCTGGCGGCGCTCACCTTCAACGCCTTGTCGGCAGCCAGCACCCCTTGGCGATTGTCCACCGCCTGGGCGATGGCCAACTCCAGCGCCCCGCCAGTGACCGTACCCTCACGGTTGTCTAAGCTGCCTGCCGTTACCTGGCCGAGGTCAGCGCTGGAAATCTCGCCGTGGCGGTTGTCGATGGCTGCGCCCGTAACCACTGCCAGGCCCGATTTGCTGGTGACCACGCCGCCCTGGTTGTTCAGGGTCAGGGCGCGGATATCCAGGCCGTCGGCCGACACCAGGCCATCGAGGTTGTCGAGCAACTGGTCGAGGCGCACGGTCAGGGCCTGTTCGCTGTAGAACTTGCCGCCCGTGTTGTCGAGGCTGCGGCCTGCCAGGGTGAAGGCGCCCTTGCCGAAGATCTCGCCACGCTGGTTGTCGATATCGGCGATCTGGCGCAGGTGCAGCTGGTTGGCGGCGATCTTGCCGTCGCGGTTGTCCAGCCGGCCATGGTTCAGGTCCAGGGTCAGCGCGGTGACGCTGCTCAGGTGGCCGCCCTGCTGGTCGAGCCGGCCGACATTGACGCTGACTGCCTGGTTGCCGCTGATATGGCCACCCTGGCCGTTGTTCAGGGCCTGGGCGGTCAGGTCGAGGGTGGCCTGGCTGGCGATCCGGCCGGTGCGGTTGTCGACCAGCCCCTGGCTGGTGACGGTGATGCCGCGGTTGGCCAGGACCTTGCCAGTGCGGTTGTCCAGGCTGCCGAGATTCAGGGCCAGGGTATCGAGGCTGGACAGTTCGCCGGCCTGGTTGTCCAGATGGGCCCAGGTGGCGTTCAGTGCGCCCTGGCTGGTGATCTGACCACGGTCGCCGTTGAGCAATTGGCCACCGGTGAGGGTCATGCGCCCGTCGGCGAGCACTTTGCCCTGCTGGCGGTTGTCCAGGGTCGCGGCGTTGACGCTGAGGTCGCGCCCGGCACTGAGGCTGCCGCCCTGGTTGTCCAGGCGGCTGCCGGTGGAGACGGTCAGGTCGCCGCTGGCGATCAGGCGCTGGTTGCGGTTGTCCACGGCACCGGCGCTGAGCTTCAGGTCGGCGCCGGCCACGCGCTCGCCATCGATGTTGATACCCGCCTGGATACCGCCAAGGTTGCTCAGTTGGCCAGCCGCATCCAGTTGTACCGAACCTGCAGCAGTCAGCCCCTGGCGGTTGACCAGCTCGCTGCGGCTGTCCATCTGCAGTTGCTGGCCAGCATGCACCGGGCCCTGCGCATCGATAGCCGCCGCCTGCAGGCGTACATCACCGGTGGCGCTGGCCTGGGCCATGCGCAACTGGCCGTTGGCCTCGAGCTGGATATCGCCGCCGCTGGCGATCATCCGCCCGTCCAGGCGCACGCCGACCCCGGCCTCGGTGCCCACCAGCCTGACCGCGCCGGCATACATGCCGCCCAAGGCGCTGGAGTCGATGGCCAGGCTCGGCTTGGCACTGCCGTCGTCCTGGCGCGCCGTGGCCGTCAGGGTGCGCGCATCGACATCGTTGCGCCCGGCGACGATGGCCAGGTTGCGTGCCTGGATCTCGGCGTTGATTTTCGTGCTGCGGGCAATCAGCTCGAAGCTGTCGACGTTGCTGGCGTTGAGCCCCGCCCCTTCGATGGCGATATGGCCCTGGTCGACCTGGTAACGGCTCAGTTGGCCGTTCTCGAGCACCGGCTTGCCGGTGCTGAGCGTGGCCTGTGGCGTGTTGATGAAGCCGCAGCCATCGCAGGTGATGCCGTGGGGGTTGGCGACGATGACATGCGCCCCGCGCCCGGCCACTTCGGTGTAGCCGCGCAGCTGGCTGGCGTTGGCGCCGTTGACCTCGTTGAGGATGACGTTGGCCGCCGTGCCCTGCAGGTTGGGGTTGCCGAGGATGATGCCACCCAGCTGGGTGGCCTGGGTGCGGTCGGTGGCGTTGTTGAGGATCAGCCCCTGCTGGCCGACGTTGTAGTCGCTGAACTGGTTGTGAGACAGGCCGCTGCCGTTGGGCGCGGCGATATTGATGATCGGCACGCCGTTGCCCGCCTGGTCCAGCCGTGTGCCCGGCCCGCTGACCACCACGCCTTCGGCGGCCTGTGCCCACAGCGGTTGCCAGAACATGGCGTTGGCCAGCAGCAGCGCCAGGCCGCGCTTGGGCAGCCCGCAGAAGCGCTCACGGGGCTGAATGGCGGCCGAGCGTTGGCGGGCCAGGAAGGCAAACAGGCGGACGTCCATGTCAGGTCTCGCAAATCAGGCGGTCAGGTGCTCATGCTTGCCAGCACACCGGTAAGCATTAGCGAAAAAGAGCGCGAGATACTATTTCGCCATCATGGAAGCGTCAAATTAATATCGTCAAAAATAGTAGCCGTATGACGGCACCTGTTCCGCCAGTCGCTCGCGCTGAACTTCCGGCCAGCCAGCGACCTCCACCGCACGAATCGACTGACAAGGGAACCAAAGGATGAAACCGCTACCCTGCATCCTCTGCGCGACAGCCCTGCTCTGCGCGCAGCCCATCTTGGCCTGCACACCGGAAGAGGCCACGCAGAAAAGAGAGCAACTGGCGGGCCTGGTGAGCCAGCTGACCGAGCAGAACGCTCAAAAGGCCAAGGAAATCAATGAGGAGCTTCAGCACATGGACCTCGGCACCGCCAGCAAGGACCTGCCGGACAAATGCCAGTTGATCGACAAGCGCATCCAGGAACTTAAAGAAGCGGAAAGGAAAACCTGACTGCGCCTGGATCAGCGCCGCTGCTGGGCCTGCATGTACTGGCGAAGCAACTGGTTGATGCGGGTCTGGTAGCCGGCGCCCTGTTCCTTGAACCAGGCCAGTACGTCGGCATCCAGGCGGATGGTCACTGTCTGCTTGGCCGGCACCCGCAGCTCGGCGCGGCGGAAGAAGTCATCGTCGAGTTCGGGGATGTCCGAGGTATCGACCGGGGCTTGGTCTTGCTCACAGCTTCTGGACGGTTTCGACATAGCGCGTTACCTCACGTCGAGTGGCTCTTCTGGCGGAAATGATGCGGATCACATCACCCTGTCGTTCGGTGTAGGCGACCACGCTGAGCCAGGCATTGATCCAGCCCATGCCGATCCAGCGTGCCTCCGGGTACTCGAATCGCTCATCCCGCAGCGCCAGCATCGGTTGGCGGAACATCTCGGGCACATCGTTGAAGTCGATACCGTGCTTGCGGATGTTGAGCTGGTTCTTTTCCTCGTCCCATTCAAATCGCACGGGACAATCGTATTTACAGCTGTACATACGCTACTCCTCCTTGGCTGCACATGCCAGAGGAGTGTGGCGCTCGGGCGACAAAATGCCCGGGCTGGAACAGGGTCTGGGAAATGGGCTACGCGCCCTGGGGAAAGAGGTGAAGCAACCCGCCACCGTTGCAGTGGCGGGCTCATTGCCGGAGGGGCTTACTCAGCCGCAGGCTTGCGCTTTTTCAGCGGTGCCAGGCCATCGGCGCTGGCCAGCGGCGCGTTGGCCTTCGGCTTGGCGGACGGCTTGCGCTTGGCGGCGCCCTTCTTGTCGGCGCCCGCCTTCTTCTCGGTCTTTTTCTTCTTGGTGCCGGCAGCCTTGCCCGACGCCTTGACCTTCTTCGGACCGTTATAGGTACCCTTGACCTCCTTGATGACGCGGCGTTCGAACTGCTGCTTGAGGTAGCGTTCGATGCTCGACATCAGGTTCCAGTCGTTGTGGGTGATCAGCGAGATCGCCAGTCCTTCGCCACCGGCACGGCCGGTGCGGCCAATACGGTGCACGTACTCGTCACCGCTGCGTGGCATGTCGAAGTTGATCACCAGGTCCAGGCCGTCGATGTCCAGGCCGCGGGCCGCGACGTCAGTGGCCACCAGCACCTTGGAGCCGCCGTCCTTGAAGCGGTCGATGGCCAGCTTGCGGTCCTTCTGGTCCTTCTCGCCATGCAGGACGAACGCCTTGACCTCCTTGGCCACCAGGTGGCCGTAGATACGGTCGGCCAGGGCGCGGGTGTTGGTGAAGATGATTGCCTTCTTGTAGGTCTCGTTGGCCAGCAGCCACTGCACGATCTGCTCTTTATGCTGGTCGTGGTCGGCAGTGATGATCTGCTGGCGCGTGCCTTCGGCGAGCTGCGAGACGCTGTTGAGCATCAGGTGCTCAGGGTCTTTGAGCACCTTGCCGATGATGTCGCGCAGGGCAGCGCCACCGGTGGTGGCCGAGAACAGCAGGGTCTGCTTGCGGTTTTCGCACTCTTTGCACAGGCGCTCCATGTCTTCGGCGAAGCCCATGTCGAGCATGCGGTCGGCTTCGTCGAGGATCAGTACGTCAACGTGGGACAGGTCGAGGTTGCCAGCATTGAGCTGCTCGAGCAGGCGACCCGGGGTACCGATCAGCACGTCCGGCACCTTGCGCAGCATCGCCGCCTGTTCCTTGAAGTCTTCACCGCCGGTGACCAGGCCGGACTTGATGTAGGTGAACTGCGAGAACAGCTGCACCTGCTTGAGGGTCTGCTGGGCCAGCTCACGCGTCGGCAGCAGGATCAGCGCACGGATTTCCACGCTCGGCCCGCTGCGGTCGACCAGGCGGTTGAGCAGTGGCAGCACGAAGGCGGCGGTCTTGCCGCTGCCGGTCTGCGCCGTCACCCGCAGGTCACGCCCTTGCAGGGCCAGGGGAATGGCCGCCGCCTGCACCGGGGTCGGCTCGACAAATTTCAGCTCGGCCACGGCTTTGAGCAGGCGTTCGTGCAGGGCGAATTGGGAAAACACGGGGTAACCTCGGGCAAGTGCGAAAAATTCAGTTGCATAGGGTAACGTTTTCCGTGGCCAGAACCGAATTTCTTTTGGCAACTTTGCGCCGATCCACGCTCTAATAACGCTTCGTACCGCAACACAGACCGTTTCCAATCCCATGGACATCCAACGCTTCTGGCGTGACGCCCTCGACCTCTGGGGCACGCTGGACCAACACCCCCTGCTGCACGCCGCCCTCGGCCTGGCCGTGCTGCTGCTCGTCTCGCTGCTGATCGGCCGTCTGGCGCGCTTCCTGATCCTGCACTCCACCCGCCTGCTAGGCCGCCAACAGGCACTCAGATGGCTGGACGATCTGCGCCACAACAAGGTGTTCCATCGTCTGGCCCAGACCACCCCGTCGCTGGTGGTGCAGTTCGGCCTGAAGCTGGTGCCGGAGCTGTCGGCCGCCGCCCAGCATTTTCTCGGCAATGTCGCGCTGGCCGTGACGCTGCTGTTCATGACCCGCGCCCTGTCCTGCCTGCTCGACGCGCTGCTGGACATCTACGCCCGCACCGAACATGCCCGCACCCGCTCGATCAAGGGCTACATGCAGCTGGCCAAGATGATGCTGTGGATCTTTGCCGCCATCGTCATCGTCGCCACCCTGATCGACCGCTCGCCACTGTTGCTGCTGTCCGGTCTGGGCGCCATGTCGGCGGTGCTGCTGTTGGTGTACAAGGACACCCTGCTGTCGTTCGTCGCCAGCGTGCAGCTGACCAGCAACGACATGCTGCATGTCGGCGACTGGATCGAAATGCCCCAGGCCGGCGCCGACGGCGACGTGGTCGACATCACCCTGCACACGGTCAAGGTGCAAAACTTCGACAAGACCATCGTCTCGATCCCCACCTGGCGCCTGATGAGCGAGTCGTTCCGCAATTACCGCGGCATGCAGCAATCCGGCGGGCGGCGGATCAAACGCAGCTTGTTCATCGATGCCGCAGGCGTACGTTTCCTGACCCAGGAAGAAGAACAGCGCCTGGGCCAGGTGCGTCTGCTCGGCGACTACCTGGCCGGCAAGCGCCAGGAGCTGCGCGAATGGAACGAAGCCCAGGGCCACAACGCCGGGCTGTCGGCCAACCGCCGACAGTTGACCAATATCGGTACCTTCCGCGCCTTCGCCCTGGCGTACCTGAAGAGCCACCCCAACGTGCACCCGAACATGACCTGCATGGTCCGCCAGATGCAGACCACCGCCGAAGGCGTGCCGCTGGAGATCTACTGCTTCACTACCACCACGGTGTGGGCCGAGTACGAGCGCATCCAGGGCGATATCTTCGACTACCTGTTGGCCGTGCTGCCGGAGTTCGGGCTGAGCCTGTACCAGCAGCCCAGTGGCAATGACATGCGTGCGGGGCTGGCGGCCAGGCCGCAGCCTCAGACCCAGCCACGCAGCCTGGACGTATTGAGCGAGGCTTGACCGTCCAATCGGGGCGCCCGACCGGGCGCCCTTTGCATTGCGCCCCCAAGGCGCACTACCCTGGAGCCATCCAGGACGACGTCATCACGGAAGATCGACGGCCCAATCGCCACGCCCATCCCTGACGCTCGACAGACGCCTGCCACAACCTTCGTGAGCGAGCCATGCCTCAGGACATTCCCAGCACTTCACTGCACGACACCCCGCCATCGTCTCGGCGCAAGACCCTCGCCGCCGCCAGCCTCGCCCATGGCGTGCATGATGGCCTGACCGATGTCATCTACGTGTTGCTGCCCCTCTGGCAGGTCGCTTTCGGCCTCAGCTACGCCCAGGTCGGGCTGCTGCGCGGCGCCTACGCCGGCATGATGGCGGGTTTTCAGTTGTTGGCCAGCAAAGGTGCCCGGCGCTGGGGCCGCGAGGCCCTGTTGATCCGGGGCACGACGCTGGCCGGGCTGGCCTACCTGATGGCCGCCCAGGCGAGCGACCTGAGCCTTCTGCTGATCGCCCTGATGCTCGCCGGCCTCGGCGCCAGCACCCAGCACCCGCTGGCCAGCGCGCTGGTCGCTGATGCATACGAAGGTGGCGGCAAGGTGAAGCAGGCCCTGGCCCAGTACAATTTCGCCGGAGATATCGGCAAGGCGCTGATCCCGGGCCTGGTCGGCCTGGTGCTGGTGTATGTGTCATGGCAGACCAACGCCACCGCGCTTGGACTGCTAGGCCTGGGGGCGGCAACGGCGCTGTGGTGGCTATTGCGTCAGGCGCCACTCGCAGGGCGATCAACGCGCAAGGCCATAGCCCAAGACCGGGTTGGCTCAAGGTCGGGGCTGGCGGCGCTGATCGCCACCGGCACCCTCGACAGTGGCGTGCGCATGGGTTTTCTGACCTTCCTGCCGTTCCTGCTGCAGAGCAAGGGCGCGACGACCGCGCAAATAGGCCTGGCCCTGACATTGCTGTTCATTGGCGGCGCCTTCGGCAAGCTGTTCTGCGGCTACCTGGGCGCCCGGCTGGGGCCGGTGCGCACCGTGATCTGTACCGAGCTGCTGACCGCCGGGCTGATCCTGGTGGCACTGCTGTTGCCCTACCTGCCGTTGATGCTGGTGATGCCTCTGATCGGCGTGGCACTCAACGGCACCTCGTCGGTGCTGACCGGGCTGGTGCCGGACTTCGCCGGCAGCGAGCAGCGCGAGCGGGTGTTCGCCTGCTTCTATACCGGCACGGTCGGCGGCGGCGCGCTGGCGCCGGTGCTGATCGGCGCGATATCCGACCACACTGGGGTGGAACAGGGATTGATGGCGCTGGCAGGCATGCTGCTGCTGACCCTACCGTTATGCCTGGTCGTGCACACTGGCCTGCCGCACCGGCAATGATCCTCAGGCCGCTCCCGGCAGCCTCGCGCGCTGGCCGCCCAAGCGGCTCAACCAGACCGACGCCAGGATCACCGTACCACCAATGGCCAAGCGCCCGAGCGGTTCGTCCTGGTTCCAGATCAGCAGGTTGAGCAGCAAGCCCACCGGGACATGCAGGTTGTTCATCACCGCCAGGGTGGCGCCGGAGACCAGGCAGGCGCCCTTGTTCCACCAGTACAACCCCAGCGCCGTCGGGCACAGGCCGAGGAACAACAGCACCAGCCACTGGGTGTCGGTGCTCGGCAGGTGCTGGGTATTGCCGAACAGCAGGAAGGCCGGCAATACCACCAGCAACGCGCCCAGGTAGAAATAGCCGAACCGGCGGTAGTGCGGCAGGTCGCTGGGGTGGCGGGCCACCAGATGGCGGTACAGCACCTGCCCGGCGGCGTAGGTGAAGTTGGCCAGCTGCAGTAGCAGGAAACCGATGAAGAACTCGCCGGTAACCGTGTCGAAACGGATCACCGCCGCGCCGGCCACTGCCACCAGGGCGGCGAGCAGCGCCCAGGGGTTGAAGCGGCGGTTCAGGGCATCCTCGATCAAGGTCACATGCAACGGGGTGAGGATGGTGAACAGCAGTACCTCCGGCACCGTCAGCACGCGGAAGCTGAGGTACAGGCAGACATAGGTGATGCCGTACTGCAGCGCGCCGATCAGCAGCATCGAGCGCATGAAGCGTGGTTCGACCTGGCGCCAGCGGGTCAGTGGCAGGAACACCAGGCCGGCCAGGACAACGCGGGCCAGCACGGCGAAATAGCTGTCGACATGGCCGGCCAGGTATTCGCCGATCAGGTTGAAGGAGTACGCCTGGATCAGCGCGACGATTATCAGGTAGCCCATGGTTGGCCCTCGTGGATCAAGGCGGGGACCTTAGCGGGTTGGGCCTGGGCAGTTCAACCATGGGGATTGTGGGGCTGCTGCGCAGCCCATCGCCGGCAAGCCGGCTCCCACACCGACCGCACAATTCTCAAGGACTGCGCTGTATCCATGAGCTGGCTTGTCGGCGATCAGGCCGGCACAGGATGCGCACTGTCTGCGAGCAAAAAAAGCCCGGCCATCTCTATGGCCGGGCAGGCACACCCAAAGGAGCAACAAGGTGTCAGGGTTGGGAATTCGTCGCGACTCAGGCCACCGCGGCCAGTCTGGCCTTGGCCTGGTTCAGGCCCTTCTCGTGGAACTCGCCGCTCATGTTCAGGCCCTCGGCATGGATGAAGTCCACATCATGGATACCGATGAAGGCCATCACCTGGCGCAGGTAAGGTTCCTGGTGATCGCTGCTGGCACCGGCATGGATACCGCCGCGGGCGGTCAGCACGATGGCGCGCTTGCCGTTGAGCAGTCCCTGGGGGCCGGTCGGGGTGTACTTGAAGGTGATGCCGGCGCGCAGCACGTGGTCAAGCCAGGCTTTCAGGGTGCTGGGGATGGTGAAGTTGTACATCGGCGCAGCCATCACCAGTACGTCGGCGGCCAGCAATTCGTCGGTCAGCGCGTTGGAGCGCTCAAGTGCCTCACGCTCGGTGGTGCTGCGCTGTTCCTCGGGCTTCATCCAGCCGCCGAGCAAGTTGGCGTCCAGATGCGGCACGGGGTTCACGGCCAGGTCGCGCACCTTGATCTCGTCGGCCGGATGTGCTGCTTGCCATTGCTGGATGAAGTCCTGGGTCAGTTGACGAGAAACGGAATCCTGCTGGCGGGCGCTGCTTTCGATGATCAGAACGTGGGACATGGGTGCCTCCATCGGCGGTAAGGGGTGGCGATTCGATGGAGGTGAGATTAGAGGTTGACCTATCGATAAAAAAGCGTAAAAAGTGGGATCAACCTATCGATTAATCTGTTTTATTCCGCTTTGCAGTCAAGCACGATGCGCAGCCTGATGATCTGCCGGTTGAACTTGGCGGTGACATCCACGCTCCTGCCGGCGGGCACGTTGACCCGGCGCACCCGTGGCGCCTCGGGGCCGTTGCGGAAAATGACCTTGCACGCCGCCGGCACCTGCCCATAGTTGTTGAGGCTGATCGAGCCGATGTCGTAGGCCGTGTCGTAGGCGGTGTAGTCGACCTTGACCCCGGTCAGGTCCTTCTCCACGTCGATCGGGTAAGCCATGGCCCCGAGGGGCAGGCACAACAGCAAAGCCGCACAACATTTCTTCATACGGGCGCTCTCCTTGGGAAGAGCGCAGCTTAGGACAACAGGAGCCCTGGATGAAAGCACCGCGCGTTACCCTGGATCAGTGGCGGACCCTGCAGGCGGTGGTCGACCACGGCGGGTTCGCTCAGGCCGCCGAGGCCCTGCACCGTTCGCAATCGTCGGTGAGCTACACCGTGGCGCGCATGCAGGAACAACTGGGCGTGCCGTTGCTGCGCATCGATGGGCGCAAGGCGGTGCTGACCGAGGCCGGCAGCGTGCTGCTGCGCCGTTCGCGGCAACTGGTCAAGCAGGCCAGCCAGCTGGAAGACCTGGCCCATCACATGGAGCAGGGTTGGGAAGCCGAGGTGCGCCTGGTGGTCGACGCCGCCTACCCCAGCGCCCGCCTGGTGCGCGCCCTGGCAGCGTTCATGCCGCAGAGCCGCGGCTGCCGGGTGCGCCTGCGCGAAGAGGTGCTGTCCGGGGTCGAGGAAGTGCTGCACGAAGGCATCGCCGATCTTGCCATCAGCAGCTTCAACATCGGCGGTTACCTGGGCACCGAACTGAGTCCGGTGGAGTTCATCGCCGTCGCCCACCCCGAGCATGCCCTGCACCGCATGGGCCGCGAAATCACCTTCCAGGACCTGGAAAGCCAGTTGCAGGTGGTGATCCGCGACTCCGGTCGGGCCCAGCCACGTGATGTCGGCTGGCTAGGCGCCGAGCAACGCTGGACGGTAGGCAGCCTGGGCACCGCGGCAACCTTCGTCGGCAGCGGCCTGGGCTTTGCCTGGCTGCCCCGGCACATGATCGAGCGCGAGCTGCGCGAAGGCGTGCTCAAGCCCCTGCCGCTGGATCAGGGTGGCAGCCGCCATCCACTGTTCTACCTTTACTCCAGCAAGGAAAAGACCTTGGGCCCGGCCACGCAGATCCTTATCGAACTGCTGCGGAACTTCGACACCGCGCCGCTGGACGTGCCCTTCGCAGCCCCCCCGCAAGCCTGAGAGGACCGCGCCCATGGCCGTTTTCGAACAGCAAGGATGCCAGTTGCATTACGAGGAACACGGTCAGGGCGAGCCCCTGGTGCTGCTGCACGGGCTGGGTTCGAGCAGCCAGGACTGGGAACTGCAGGTGCCCGAGCTCGCCCGCCAGTACCGGGTGATCCTCATGGACATCCGCGGCCACGGGCAATCGTCCAAGCCACGCGCGGGCTACCTGATAAAGACCTTCAGCGAGGATCTGCTGGCGCTGCTCCGTCACCTGGACACCGGCCCGGTGCACTTCGTCGGCCTGTCCATGGGCGGCATGGTCGGTTTCCAGTTCGCCGTCGACCACCCCGAGTGGCTGCGTAGCCTGTGCATCGTCAACAGCGCCCCCGAGGTCAAGCGCCGCACCCGCAGCGACTGGATCTGGTGGCTCAAGCGCTGGGGCCTGGCGCGCCTGCTCAGCGTCGAGACCGTCGGCAAGGGTCTGGCCGCACGGCTGTTTCCCAAGCCGGAGCAGGCCGAACTGCGGCGCAAGATGGCCGAGCGCTGGGCGCGCAACGACAAGCGTGCGTATCTGAAAAGCTTCGACGCCATCGTCGACTGGGGCGTACAGGAACGCATCGGCCAGATCCGCTGTCCCACCTTGGTGATCGCCGCCGACCACGATTACACACCGATACAACTGAAAGAACGTTACGTCGCCCTGATGCCCAACGCCAGACTGGCGGTCATCGACGATTCGCGGCACGCTACGCCCCTGGACCAACCTGAGGTCTTCAACCAGACCCTGCTGCAGTTCCTCGCAGCCGCTTCCACCTCTCAAGGATCATTGAGCCCATGCTGAAAAAACTTCTGCTCACCGCCTGCTCGGTCGCCTTCGCCACCAGCGTCATGGCCTCCGACAAGACCCCGCACGTTGAGCTGGTCACCAGCTTCGGCAAGATCGAGATCGAGCTGAACGCAGAAAAAGCGCCGATCAGTACCAAGAACTTCCTCCAGTACGTGGACAGCGGCTTCTACAACAACACCATCTTCCACCGTGTGATCCCTGGCTTCATGGTTCAGGGCGGTGGCTTCACCGAGCAGATGGTGCAGAAGCCGACCAAGGATCCGATCCGCAACGAGGCCAGCAACGGTCTGCAGAACACCCGTGGCACCCTGTCCATGGCGCGTACCTCCGACCCGAACTCGGCCACCAGCCAGTTCTTCATCAACGTCGCCGACAACGACTTCCTCAACCCGGGCCGCGACCGTGGCTACGCCGTGTTCGGCAAGGTCACCAAGGGTATGGAGGTGGTCGACCAGATCGTCAACTCGCCGACCACCGTCAAGAAAGGCATGCGTGATGTGCCGGCCGACCCGGTGTACATCAAGTCGGCCAAACGCATCGACTGATCCCGCACCACACAGGGACGTGAGTCGGGTCGAACAGGAGTGTCGTCACCCATGCTGTACCGTCGTTTCGAGCAGTTGATCGACATCTTCCGCGAGGCGCCGAGCGAGGCACCTCCCGGCAAGGTCTGGCCCTTCTATCTCTATTACCTGCGCCAGGTCTGGCCGAGCTTCCTCGCCCTGCTGATCGTCGGGCTGATCGCCTCATTGATCGAGGTGGCGCTGTTCAGCTACCTGAGCCGGATCATCGACCTGGCCCAAGGCACACCCAACGCCAACTTCTTCAGCGAGCACAGTGGCGAGCTGATCTGGATGCTGGTGGTGGTGCTGGTGCTGCGGCCGGTGTTCTTTGGCCTGCACGACCTGCTGGTGCACCAGACCATCAGCCCGGGCATGACCAGCCTGATCCGCTGGCAAAACCACACCTACGTGCTCAAGCAGAGCCTGAACTTCTTCCAGAGCGACTTCGCCGGGCGCATCGCCCAGCGCATCATGCAGACCGGCAACTCCCTGCGTGATTCGGCGGTGCAGGCGGTGGACGCGCTGTGGCACGTGCTGATCTACGCCATCAGCGCACTGGTGCTGTTCGCCGAGGCCGACTGGCGGCTGATGCTGCCGTTGCTGGTGTGGATCGCCTGCTATATCGGCGCGCTGTACTACTTCGTGCCAAGGGTCAAGGAACGCTCGGTGATCTCCTCCGACGCACGCTCCAAACTGATGGGGCGCATCGTCGACGGCTACACCAACATCGCCACCCTCAAGCTGTTCGCCCACACCGACTACGAGCAGCAGTACGCCCGCGAGGCGATCAGTGAGCAGACCGAGAAGACCCAGCTGGCCTCGCGGGTGATCACCAGCATGGACGTGGTCATCACCTCGCTGAACGGCCTGCTGGTGGTCGCAACCACGGGCCTTGCCCTGTGGCTGTGGAGCCAGTCGCTGATCAGCGTCGGCGCCATCGCCCTGGCCACCGGCCTGGTGATCCGCATCGTCAACATGTCCGGCTGGATCATGTGGGTGGTCAACGGCATCTTCGAGAACATCGGCATGGTCCAGGACGGCCTGCAGACCATCGCCCAGCCAGTCACCGTCAGCGACAAGCCCCACGCGCCGGCACTCAAGGTCAGCCGCGGCGCGGTGCGCTTCGACCATGTCGACTTCCACTACGGCAAGGGCGGCAAGGTGATCGACGCCTTGAACCTGGATATCCGCCCCGGCGAGAAGATCGGCCTGATCGGCCCCTCCGGCGCCGGCAAGTCGACCCTGGTCAACCTGCTGCTGCGCCTGTACGACATCGACAGCGGGCGCATCCTCATCGACGGCCAGGATATCGCCGAGGTCAACCAGGCCAGCCTGCGCGCGCAGATCGGCATGATCACCCAGGACACCTCGCTGCTGCACCGCTCGATCCGCGACAACCTGCTGTACGGCCGGCCGGATGCCAGTGACGAGGAAGTCTGGGAGGCTGTGCGCCGGGCACGGGCCGACGAGTTCATCCCGCAGTTGTCCGACGCCCAGGGCCGTACAGGCTTCGATGCCCATGTCGGCGAGCGCGGCGTGAAGCTCTCCGGCGGCCAGCGCCAGCGCATCGCCATCGCCCGGGTGCTGCTGAAGAACGCGCCGATCCTGATCATGGACGAGGCTACCTCGGCGCTGGACTCGGAGGTCGAGGCGGCGATCCAGGAGAGCCTGGAGACGCTGATGCAGGGCAAGACGGTGATCGCCATCGCCCACCGCCTGTCGACCATCGCCCGCATGGACCGGCTGATCGTGCTGGACAAGGGGCATATCGTCGAGAGTGGCAGCCACACCGAGCTATTGGCGCAGCGTGGACTGTATGCGCGATTGTGGCATCACCAGACAGGTGGGTTCGTCGGGGTGGACTGATACAGAAAACGGCATGGGAAAATCGGCGTGGGCTTGCCCCGCGATGGCGTCAGATCAGGCGACACGACAGCTTGATCTGACGCCATCGCGGGGCAAGCCCGCTCCCACGTGCCCCTTGATCTTCATGCCTGGCGATACGGCAGCATCCCGCGCGCCTCTTCGGCATACGCCCTCACCCCCGCCCGCTCCTGCAGCAGAAAATCCTCCACCGCCCGGCGCAATCCCGGATGCAGCAGGTAATGCCACGACCGCGTGATCACCGGCTCGAAGCCGCGAATCAGCTTGTGCTCACCCTGGGCCCCGGCATCGAAACGCTGCAGTCCTTCGCCTATGGCGAAATCCATGCCCTGGTAGAAACAGGTCTCGAAGTGCAGACGGTCGAACTCATCCAGGCACCCCCAGTACCGTCCATACAGGCTGTCACCGCCGATCAGGCTGAGCGCCATGGCCACCTCGCGCCCCTGCTGGCGGGCGATGACCACTCGGATGGCCTCGGGCATGCGCTCGGCGATCAGGCTGAAGAATTCACGGGTAAGGTAGGGCGCGCGCCGGCGCACGGCGTAGGTGTTGGCGTAACACAGGTAGACAAAATCCCACTGCGCCTCGCTCAGCTCGTCGCCCTGATACCAGGCGAAGTCGATCCCCTGCCCCGCCACCTGTTCGCGCTCCTTGCGCATCTGCTTGCGCTTGCGTGAGCTGAGGGTGTCGAGAAAGTCCTGGAAATCCCGATAACCCCGATTGCGCCAATGGAACTGGCAACCCAGGCGTTCCATCCAGCCTGGCAACACGCCGATGGCCTCATCCAGCGCAGTGTCGGTGAAGTTGATATGCGCACCCGACAGCCCGCCCTTGCCCAGGTACTCGGGGATGGCCTGCAACAGCAACAGGCCATCGCTCGGGTCGGTGGCCAACAGGCGTGGGCCGCTCACCGGGCTGAACGGCACGGCACCCAGCAGCTTGGGGTAGTAGGCGATACCTGCGCGCTCGCAGGCATCGGCCCAGCCGTGGTCGAACACGTACTCGCCGAACGAATGCCACTTGCGGTACGCAGGCAGCAGCGCCCGCACCTCACCATCGCGTTCCAGCACCAGGTGTTCGGCGGCCCAGCCAGTGTCGGGCACCACGCTGCCACTGTCCTCCATGGCCGTGAGGAAGGCATGGCGCAGGAACGGTTGGCCGTCGGGCGCCAGCGCGTCCCAGGTGGTCGCCGGCAGGTCGCGCAGGTGGGCAAGGCTGTGGAGGCTGATCACGTTTTCCGACTCGCTGAAAAGAGAGTGCCAGTATTGCCAAGTCGACCGTGACACTCAAATGACGGCCGCTTTACTTAACAACAGTGCCACTGTTTAGACATTATTCTGTCATTCGCCCCCGCAATACTTGCGCCTGTTTTCCGGAACCCCAGAACCTGTCTAGTCAGGCCCTTTCCGAAGACATGCCAACTTGGGGGCGGGCGCTTGAGCCTCCCCACTTTTTCCAACAGGGAGAACCTTATGCGTCTTGTTTCTACACTTACCGGAGTGAGCCTTACCGGCATGATGCTGGCTCTGAGTACTCCGGCCAGTGCTGCTGTCGACGCCAAGCTGCTCGAAATGCTCCGCGCCAATGGCTCGATCAACCAGGCGCAGTACAACGAACTGCAGGGCGACCTGGCAAAGGAAACCAAGGAAAAGGCCGACCAGAAAGCCCAGTCCGAACGCATGAGCTCGTTCGAACAGAAAGTGGCGTGGGCCGCCAAGACCCAGATCAAGGGTGATGTGCGCCTGCGTTACGAAGACGTCAACGTCGACAACCCGATCTCGCGCAGTGGCAACCAGGACCGTGAGCGCGTCCGCGCCCGTGTCGGCTTCTACAGCGAGATCAACCCGCAAGTGGACGCCGGCGTGCGTGTGGCCACCGGCAGCAGCGCCGATGCCCGCTCGACCAACCAAAGCCTGGACAACTACTTCGAGAAGAAATCGCTGTGGGTCGACCTGGCCTACCTCGACTGGCACCCGACCGCCATTCCCAACCTGCACCTGATCGGCGGCAAGATGGCTCAGCCATGGGTGAGCATGGGCGACATCATCTGGGACAGCGATATCAACCCCGAAGGCGTGGCGATCACTTACAAGACCAACCTGGGCGCCACCGAACTGTTCGGTAGTGCCGGCCACTACACCCTCAAGGACAACGTCGACGGCGACGGCGTGCAGTTCAAGCACGACGCACAGCTGTACCACGGCCAGCTGGGTGCCAAGTTCAACGCGGCCGACACCCTCAAGTTCACCGTGGGCGGCAGCATCTACGGCTACGACAACGACAAGGAGTCGACCGTCCTGCGTGCCCTGGGTAACACCACCAACGAGTTCAACCTGGTGGAAGGCTTCGGCCAGGTGGACTTCACCGGCTTTGCCATCCCACTCTCGGCCTATGGCCAGTTCGTCAAGAACACCGAAAGTACCGACGGCAAGGACAAGGCCTGGCTGGCCGGCCTGAAAACCAAGGTCGGCGCCTGGAGCCTGGACTACAACTACCGCGACGTGCAGCGTAACGCGGTGGTCAGCGCCTTCACCGACTCCGACTTCGGCAACGGCTTCACCGGGTCGCGTGGCCACAAGTTCAAGGTCGGCTACGAGATCGACAAGAACTTCTCACTGGGCGCGGCCTACCTGATGGCCAAGACCGACTTCTCCAACCTGCCGAACAGCGATGCTGACGTAGATACGCTGCAGGTGGACCTGGAAGCGAAGTTCTAAGCGCCAGGCTCCTTTGCACCACCCTGAAGCGGGAAATGCTGACCCCATCCAGCATTTCCCGCTTTTTTTGCTCTGTCAGAAATGCTCCGGCCCTATCGCCGGCAAGCTGACTCCCAAGAGAAATATGCACCACTGTGGGAGCCGGCTTGCCGGCGATAGGGCCGGAGCAGGCGAAACGGGTATCAGCGCTTGCGCAGGATCACGCTGCCAATCGAATAACCCGCACCGAACGAGCTCAGCACACCCAGCGCCCCCTTGACCAGGTCATCCTGGTACAGGTGGAAGGCGATCACCGACCCTGCCGAGCTGGTGTTGGCATAACGGTCGAGAATCACCGGCGCCTCTTGCTCGTCCACTTCGCGGCCCAGCAGCTTCTTGACGATCAGGTGGTTCATGCTCAGGTTGGCCTGGTGCAGCCAGAAGCGCTGGACATCGCTCGGCTGCTGGCCGTTTTCATCCAGGTGCTGGCCGATCAGTTCGGCGACCTTCGGGCAGACTTCCTTGAATACCTTGCGGCCTTCCTGCACGAACAGCTTGTCGCGCGAGCCGATACCCTCTTCCGCGGCGCGGTTGAGGAAGCCGAAGTTGTTGCGGATGTTGTTGGAAAACGCGGTCCACAGCTTGGTGCTGACAATATCGAACTGGTGCGCGGAGGTGGCCAGGTCGGCACGCTCGATCAGTACCGCGGTGGCGGCGTCACCGAAAATGAAGTGGCTGTCGCGGTCACGGAAGTTCAAGTGACCGGTGCAGATTTCCGGGCTGACCACCAGCACCGCGCGGGCCTGGCCCAACTGCACGCTGTTGGCTGCCGTCTGGATACCGAAGGTGGCCGACGAGCAGGCGACGTTCATGTCGAAGGCGAAGCCCTCGATACCGAGCGCCTGCTGCACTTCGATGGCAATGGCCGGGTACGGGCGCTGCAGGTTGGAGCAGGCGACAATCACCCCGTCGACATCGGCGGCGGTGCGCCCGGCACGTTCCAGCGCCTGACGCGCAGCGGCAACGCCCATTTCGCAGAGAATCGACTGTTCGTCGTTGGAACGCTCAGGCAGGCGCGGTTTCATGCGCTGCGGGTCGAGGATGCCGGCCTTGTCCATGACGAAGCGGCTCTTGATGCCCGAGGCCTTTTCAATGAAGGCGGCATCGGACAGCGGCGCCGCCTCGACTTCGCCACGCTCGATGGCGGCGGCATTGTCACGGTTGAAGCGCTGTGCCCAGGTGTTGAAGGACTCCACCAGTTCTTCGTTGGAAATGCTCTGGGCCGGGGTATACAGGCCGGTGCCGCTGATGACGACGTTGTGCACGGTCGTTCCTCTGGTCAAAGGCCATCGCCATGCGGCGCAGGCCGGGAAAAGGGCAACATAATGGCACCTTGGTACCAATTCATGGACGAGGGCTGCGCCCTCGATCGCTGGCAAACCAGCTCCCACAGTTCAATACGTCCCCTGTGGGAGCTGGCTTGCCAGCGATGGGCCGCAAAACGACCCAAAATTCCGTCAAGTTTGCCACAAGTTGCAACGGTTAGGCTTCCACCTGACTCCACTGCTTGCTCAGTCGCTTGTCGGAAACCGGCACCTTGGTACCCAATTGCTGGGCAAACAACGACACCCGGTACTCCTCCAGCAGCCAGCGGTACAAGGTCAGTTGCTCATCGCGCTTGCCTTCCTGGGCATGCTTGTCGGCACGGGCCTGGTATTGCGCCCAGCAATTGGCCAGCTCGCCACTCCACACCCGGTCCTTCTGTACCTGCGACCCCAGCTTCTCCAGGCGCAGTTCCACTGCCTTGAGATACCGCGGCAATTCCTTGAACCAGGCCCCCGGCGTCTCGCGCACGAAGCCCGGATACACCAGGTTGGCCAGTTGCTGCTTGATATCGTTGAGCGCCACCGCCTGGCTCAGGTCGATCTTGCCCTTGAAGCGCTTCTGCAAGCCATGCCATAGCTTGAGCACCTCCAAGGTCAGGCGCGCCAGGCGCTCGGCATGCTCGCTCCAATTGCCACGCTTGCGTTCGGCCAGCGAGGCCAGAGCGGCGCCATCACGGGGCAGCGGGTCTTCGCCTTCGAGCACGCAACTGTCGAGACTGGCCAACAGGATATCCTCCACCAGCGCCTCGACCCGGCCCAATTCGCGATACAGCAGGCCCAATTCGGTCAGCCCTGGCAGCTTGCCGCGCAGGAACTTGGCCGGCTCGGCCAGCTGTTGCAGCAACAGGCGCTGCAGGGCACGTCGGTGCTGGAACTCGGCCTCGGCCTGGGTCGAGAACCGCCCCTCGCGCACCGTGCCGTTGTCCTCGACCAGTGCCGGGTACACGGTCATCGACAGCCCGGCGATCTTCTGCTGGGCGGTCTGCGCCACTTGCTCGAAGACCTTGGCCTGTACCGGCTGTTCGGCTTTGTCGTTGCGCGGCAAGGCCAGGGCGGCCTGGCTGGCGGCGGCAAAACGGGCAGTCAGTTCGGCCAGGTCGCGGCCCTCGCCGAGGAACTTGCCCTGGGCATCGACCACTTCGATGTTCATGCGCAGATGGCCCTCGACCAGCCCGGTCGCTTCCGCCCAGGCCTCGTCGGACACCCGCGCCCCGGTCATGCGCAGCAGCTCATGGCCCAGTGCCTGGGGCAACGCGCCCTGGCCGAAGACCATGCGCGACAGTGCCGCCTTGACGAAGTCCGGCACCGGCACGAAGTTCTTGCGCAAGGCCTTGGGCAGGTTGCGCACCAGGGCGATGCACTTGGCCTCGAGCAGGCCCGGCACCAGCCATTCCAGGCGTTCGCCCGGCAGGTTGGGCAGCAACGGCGCCGGCACCCGTACGGTAACGCCGTCACGGGGGTGGTTCGGTTCGAAGTGGTAGCTCAGCGACAGGCGCAGTTCGCCCACCTGCAAGTGATCCGGGTACTGCGCTGCGGTGACCTCGCTGGCCTCGCGGGCCAGTACGTCCTCCTCGCGCATGATCAGCAGGTTGGCGTCCTTCTGGCTGGTCATCCGGTACCAGGCATCGAAGGTCGCGGTCTGGTGGATCTCTGCGGGCAGGCGCGCTTCGTAGAAGGCGTACAGCGTTTCTTCGTCAGCGAGAATGTCGCGCCGGCGGGCCTTGGCCTCCAGTTCGTCGAGCTGCTCCAGCAGGCGCTTGTTGGCCGCCAGGCACTTGGCCCGGGACTGGATCTCGCCGCCGACCAGGCCATCGCGGATGAACAGCTCGCGGGAAGTGACGGGGTCGATCGGACCGAAATGCACCGGGCGGCGTCCGACCAGGATCAACCCGTACAAGGTGATCTGCTCGTAGGCCACCACCTGGCCGCGCTTCTTCTCCCAGTGCGGTTCGAAGTGGTTCTTCTTGATCAGGTGGGTGGCCAGCGGCTCGATCCAGTCCGGCTCGATCTTGGCCACCATGCGCGCATACAGCTTGGTGGTTTCCACCAGTTCGGCGGCCATCACCCACTGCGGCCGCTTGCGGCCAATGCCCGACGACGGGTGAATCCAGAACCGCCGCTGGCGTGCGCCCTGGTAGTCGCCCTCCTCGGTCTTCTGGCCGATCTGGCTGAGCAGGCCGCTGAGAATCGCCTTGTGCATGCGCTGGTAGTCGCAGGCATCCTTGTTCACCGTCAATTGCAGGTCGCGACAGATCAGCGCCAGCTGGCGGTGGGCGTCGCGCCACTCGCGCAGGCGCAAGTAGTTGAGGAAGTTCTTGCGGCACCAGTTGCGCAGCGGGTTGGCGGTCAGCGCCTGGCGCTGCTCCTCGAAGCCGCGCCACAGGTTGACCAGCGCGGCGAAGTCGGAATCGACATCCTTCCACTGGGCGTGGGCCTGGTCGGCGGCCTGCTGACGCTCCGGGGGACGCTCGCGCGGGTCCTGCACCGACAGTGCGCTGGCGACAATCAGCACTTCCTGCAGGCTGCCCTGACGGGCGCCCTCGAGCAGCATGCGGCCCAACCGTGGATCGATCGGCAGACGCGCCAGCTGGCGGCCCAGCGGCGTCAGCTGGTTCTCGCGATTGACCGCCGACAGCTCCTGCAACAGGTTGAAGCCGTCACTGATGGCCTTGCCATCCGGCGGCTCGATGAACGGGAAGGCGTCGATGGCGCCGAGACGTAGGTGCAGCATCTGCAGGATCACCGCCGCCAGGTTGGTGCGCAGGATCTCCGGATCGGTGAACGCCGGCCGGCCGTTGAAATCGTCCTCGCTGTACAGACGGATGCAGATGCCCGGCTCGACCCGGCCGCAGCGCCCTTTACGCTGGTTGGCGCTGGCCTGGGACACCGCCTCAATGGGCAGGCGCTGGACCTTTGCGCGGTAGCTGTAGCGGCTGATGCGCGCGGTGCCGCTGTCTATCACGTAGCGGATGCCCGGCACGGTCAGCGAGGTTTCGGCGACGTTGGTCGCCAGCACCACGCGCCGGCCGCTGTGGGACTGGAAGATCCGCTGCTGCTCGGCCGGCGACAGCCGCGCATACAGCGGCAAAATCTCGGTGTGGCGCAACTGCGCCTTGCGCAGGATCTCGGCGGCGTCGCGGATCTCGCGCTCGCCGGGCAGGAACACCAGTACATCGCCCGGGCCCTTGCCCTGGCTGCGCTCGTACTGGGCGATCTCGTCGAGGCTGGCGAGGATCGCCTGGTCGACGGAAAGGTCGTCCTCGACCTGGTTGCCCTCCTCATCCTGTTCGCTGGTCAGCGGGCGGTACCAGGTTTCCACAGGGTAGGTACGGCCGGACACCTCGATGATCGGCGCGCCGTCGAAGTGCTTGGAGAAGCGCTCCAGGTCGATAGTCGCCGAGGTGATGATCAGCTTCAGGTCAGGGCGGCGGTGCAGCAAGGTCTTGAGGTAGCCGAGCAGGAAATCGATGTTCAGGCTGCGCTCGTGAGCCTCGTCGACGATGATCGTGTCGTAGCGTTCGAGGAAGCGGTCGTGCTGGGTCTCCGCCAGCAGGATACCGTCGGTCATCAGCTTGACCAGGGTGTTCGAATCGCTCTGGTCCTCGAAGCGCACCTGGTAGCCCACCAGCGCCCCCAACGGCGTGCCCAGCTCCTCGGCGACCCGCGCCGCGACGCTGCGCGCGGCGATTCGCCGAGGCTGGGTGTGGGCGATCAGGCCGTGGCTGCCACGGCCCAACTCCAGGCAGATCTTCGGCAACTGGGTGGTCTTGCCCGAACCTGTCTCGCCGGCGATGACCAACACCTGGTGCTCGGCCAGGGCCTTCTTGATCTCGTCGCGCTTGGCGGCGATGGGCAGGTTGTCGTCGTAGCGAATGCTCGGCACGCTCTGCTGGCGCGCGGTGACCTGGGCGCAGGAGGCCTGGACCTTTTCCACCCACTGCGCGAGCTTGCCCTCGTCGGGGCGCTTGCGCAGTTCGTGCAATTGCCAACGCAGCCGATGGCGGTCGGCGATCATGGCGTGGTCGAGGTTGTTCAGCAGTTGGTCGATGGCGTGGTCTGTCATGGGGCTTTTTAATGATGCAGGCGAGTGCTGCTTTTTCATGATCGGCAGGCGTAAGAGGCGCGATTGTCGCAGATTTGCCCGCGGGATGCTGCCTGTTGCGGCTCTGGCGCAGGTCAAGCCCGACACGGGCCCTGCACGAATGTTTAGCTCCCACCGGAATGAACGTCGCCATTCACTGATTTAATCAACCTTACCGGCCATGTGAGTATCGAGAGATGCTTCCCACCCCGATGATCGCCCGCCCGCTGCCCCACCCTTCGCTGCCGAAGGCCAGGGCCTGTGTCGGAGAAAATCCGCTGGTGCACATCATCCTCGCCTTCTGGGCGCTGTGGCATTGTCGTCACGCGCGCCCACCGGACACTTCGCTTACGCACCCCTGACCCGACCCGGCCACCCTTGGCCGATTGACTCAGCCTGACCGCTCGCCTGCGCGGCGGTCCTGCGTGCCCCAGAGCGAATCCACCATGCACTTTGCCCCCGCAGAGCAAGCCAGGCGTTTCCTGGCCGACAACCCCGATATCGACCTGATCGAACTGTTCATCCTCGACGCCAACGGCGTACCCCGCGGCAAGCTGCTGCACCGCGAGGAACTGCTGGCCGTGTTCGACAGCGGCCGCCCGCTGCCCAGCACCATCCTCGGCCTGACCCTCAACGGCGATGATGTGGAAGACTCCGGTCTGGTCTGGGACGTCGGCGACATCGACTGCCGCGCCTACCCGCTGGATGGCAGCCTGGTGCGCCTGCCCTGGCGCCGGGTGCCGACCGCCGCCGTGCAGGTCAGCATGCACCCCAGCGAAGGCCTGCCGGCCAGCGTCGCCGATCCGCGCCATGTGCTGCTGCGGGTGATCGACGCCCTCAAGGCCGATGGCTTCCACCCGGTGATGGCTTGCGAGCTGGAGTTCTACCTGCTCGACCAGCAGCGCGATAGCCAGGGCCGGCCACAGCCGGCGCTGGACAGCGACGGCGGCCGCCCGCGCGGTACCCAGGTCTATGGCTTGCGCGAGCTGGAGCAGATCGAACCGTTCCTTGCCGATCTGTATGCTGCCTGCAAGGCTCAGGACATCCCTGTGCGCACGGCGATCTCCGAGTACGCCCCGGGGCAGGTGGAAATTACCCTGGAGCACGGCGATGCGCTCCAGGCCATGGACCAGGCCGTGCGCTACAAGCGCCTGGTCAAGGGCATTGCCAATGCCCATGGCATGCAGGCCTGCTTCATGGCCAAGCCGTTCGCGCAACTGGCCGGTACCGGCATGCACATGCACCTGAGCCTGGCGGACGCCGCTGGCAACAACCTGTTCGCCAGCGAAGACAAGGCCGGCACCCCACTGTTGCGCCAGGCGGTGGCCGGCATGCTGCGCCACCTGCGTGAGTCGCTGCTGTTGTTCTGCCCCAACGCCAACTCGTTCCGCCGCTTCCAGGCCAACAGCTATGCCCCGCTGGCGCCGACCTGGGGCGTGGACAACCGCACCGTCAGCCTGCGCGTGCCCGGCGGCCCGGCCAACAGCCGGCATGTGGAGCACCGCATCTGCGGCGCCGACGCCAACCCCTACCTGGCCGCCGCCGCGATACTGGCTGCCACGCACCAGGGCATCCGCGAACAGCTCGATCCCGGCGCGCCAGTCGAAGGCAACGGCTATGCCCAGGCCAGCGAGTACCTGCCCACCGACTGGCTGACTGCCCTGGAAGCCCTGGAGCAGTCGGCCTGGGCCAGGGAGGCGCTGGGCGAGGCCTTCCTCGGCGTGTACCTGAAGGTCAAGCGCGCCGAGTACCGCCAGTTCATGGCCGAAGTCGGCGAGCAGGACTGGCGCTGGTACCTGCATCAGGCCTGACAGACGAACTACAACAAGGAACACCCATGAACGCAGCACTGAACAACAGGCCGGCCCAGCGCGCGCCGTCCTACTACAGCGCCACCCTCAATGACGCGACCGAATACCCCCCACTCAAGGGCACGGTGCAGGTGGACGTGGCGATCATCGGCGGCGGCTTCACCGGCGTGGCCACTGCGGTGGAGCTGGCCGAACGTGGCCTGAAGGTAGCCATCGTCGAGACCAACCGCATCGGCTGGGGCGCCAGCGGGCGCAACGGTGGCCAGGTCACCGGCAGCCTGTCGGGCGACGAGGCCATGCGCACGCAGATGCGCGACCGTCTGGGCGCCGAGGTGGACGACTTCATCTGGCACCTGCGCTGGCGCGGCCACCAGATCATCGAACAGCGCGTCGAACGCTACGGCATCCAGTGCGACCTCAAGCACGGTCACCTGCACGCGGCGATGAAACCTTCGCACATGACCGAACTGCGCGCCTTCGAGGCCGAAGCCCAGCGCCGCGGCATGGGCGACCTGGTGCAGTTGCTCGACCGCGACGCCATGCAACAGCACCTGCAGAGCCCGCTGTACCTCGGCGCGTTGAAGAACCGCCGCAACCTGCACCTGCATCCGCTCAACCTGTGCCTGGGCGAGGCCCGCGCCGCCCATGGCCTCGGCGCGCTGGTGTTCGAGAATTCCGAAGTGCTGGAGATCATCCACGGCCCTCGTCCGGCCGTGGTCACGGCCCAGGGACGGATCGAGGCACGCCAGGTAATGCTGGCCGGCGACGTCTACCACAAACTGGAAAAACGCCAGCTCAAGGGCAAGATCTTCCCGGCCATGGGCGGCATCGTCACCACCGCGCCACTGGGCGACCTGGCCGGCCAGATCAACCCGCAGGACCTGGCGGTGTACGACTGCCGCTTCGTTCTCGACTACTACCGCCTGACCGCCGACAAACGCCTGCTGTTCGGCGGCGGCGCCAACTACTCCGGGCGCGACTCACGAGATATCGAAGGCGAACTGCGTCCGTGCATCGAGCGTACCTTCCCGGCGCTCAAGGGCGTGCCGATCGAATTCCAATGGAGCTGCGCGATGGGCATCGTGGTCAACCGCATCCCGCAACTGGGCAAGCTGTCGGACAACGTCTGGTACTGCCAGGGGTACTCCGGGCACGGCATCGCTACCAGCCACATCATGGGCGAGATCATGGCCGAGGCACTGACGGGGACGCTGGGGAATTTCGATACCTTTGCGGCGTGCAAGCACATCAAGGTGCCGATGGGAGACTTGCTGGGGAATCCGCTGCTGGCGGCGGGGATGTGGTACTACCAGATGCTGGAAAAGTTGCGCTGAGTTTCATATCGCCAACGTGGGAGCGGGCTTGCCCCGCTCCCACGCTTCAATCCCAGAGCAGACTGCGGATCAGGCGATCTTCTTCAGGCCCTGCTTTTTCAGCTCTTCGTCACGCAACTCGCGGCGCAGGATCTTGCCAACGTTGGTAGTCGGCAGCGCATCGCGGAACTCGATGGCCTTGGGCACCTTGTAGCCGGTGACGTTGGCACGCATGTGCTCCATGACCTGTTCCTTGGTAAGCGTCATGCCAGGCTTGACCACGATGAACACCTTGATCACCTCGCCAGACTTCTCGTCCGGGACACCGATGGCCGCGCACTGCAACACACCTGGCAGCGTGGCAAGCACATCTTCGAGCTCGTTGGGGTACACGTTGAAGCCGGACACCAGGATCATGTCCTTCTTGCGATCGACGATGCGCATGTAGCCATCAGGCTGGATCAAGGCAATGTCACCGGTTTTCAACCAGCCATTGCTGTCGATGATCTCGGCGGTGGCATCGTCCCGCTGCCAGTAGCCCTTCATCACCTGCGGCCCCTTGATACACAGCTCGCCCACCTCGCCCAAGGGTAGTTCCTGGCCGTTGTCGTCGATGATCTTGCACAGGGTGGACGGCACCGGGATACCGATGGTGCCCACCTGGTTGGCCGAGGTCGGGTTGACTGCCGCCACCGGGCTGGTCTCGGTCATGCCGTAACCTTCGCAGATGGCACAACCAGTCACCGCCTTCCAGCGCTCGGCCACGCTCATCTGCAGCGCCATGCCACCGGACAGGGTGATCTTCAGCGCCGAGAAATCGAGGTTGCGGAAAGTCTCGTTGTTGCACAGGGCGACAAACAGCGTGTTGAGGCCGATGAAGCCGCTGAACTTCCACTTGCCCAGTTCCTTGACCATCGCCGGCAGGTCACGCGGGTTGCTGATCAGCACGTTGTGGTTGCCGATCAGCATCATGGCCATGCAATGGAAGGTAAAGGCGTAGATGTGGTACAGCGGCAGCGGAGTGATGAGGATCTCGCAACCTTCGTGCAGGTTCGAGCCCATCAGCGCACGGCACTGCAGCATGTTGGCCACCAGGTTGCGATGGGTGAGCATCGCGCCCTTGGCCACGCCGGTGGTACCGCCGGTGTACTGCAGCACGGCGACGTCGCCGGGCTGCGGGTTGGCCTCGGTGACCGCGCCGCCCTTGCCCAGCGCCAGCGCGTCGTTGAAGCGCACCGCGCCCGGCAGGTGGTAGGCCGGCACCATTTTCTTCACGTACTTGATGACGCTGTTGATCAGCAGGCGCTTGAGTGGTGGCAACAGGTCGGCCACTTCGGTGACAATGACATGCTTGACCTGGGTCTTGGGCACCACCTTTTCCGCCAGGTGCGCCATGTTGGCCAGGCACACCAACGCCTTGGCGCCGGAGTCGTTGAACTGGTGCTCCAGCTCCCGCGCAGTGTACAGCGGGTTGGTGTTGACCACGATCAGCCCGGCACGCATGGCGCCGAAGACGGCGACAGGGTACTGCAGGACATTGGGCAACTGGACCGCGATGCGGTCACCCGGCTTCAGGTCGGTATGCTGCTGCAGCCAGGCGGCGAAGGCACCGGACAACGTGTACAGCTCGCCGTAGGTGATGGTCTTGCCCAGGTTGCTAAAGGCAGGTTTGTCGGCAAAGCGTTGGCAGGATTGCTTGAGTACCGCCTGGATATTGGGGAATTCGTCAGGATTGATGTCCGCCGTGACCCCGGCTGGGTACTTATCCTTCCAAAAATGTTCGATCATGGAAGCCCGCTCCTTCAGCAACAGCGAATTCGGTACGCGTCGATGCGCTTATTATTGATATGAGAGGACGGCTCATTGCAAACCGGATCCTCTGAAAGCGCGCCGAGAGTAACAGCTTTGCAAGGGGTCGCCTAGAGGCCGGAATGGGCCGACAGGTCACAAAAATGACTCAATGAACAATACAGGTCATTTTTAGAGTAATTATACAAAATATCGCGAAAGCGCCTGAAAACCTCGATCTAGATAGGTTTTACAGGCGCTGGCTTGCCCCTTGATGGCATCTTGTCTGGCAATGGCCTTGATCCAGGCTCACGCGATCATGGGACAAACCCGCTCCTGCTATCAGGCAATATCACGCAGTTCCCGACGCAGGATCTTGCCCACCGGGGTCATCGGCAGCGAATCGCGCAGCACGATGTGCTTGGGCACCTTGTAACCGGTGAAATTGCTCTTGCAGAACGCCTTGAGCTCATCGACGCTCACCCCGCCCGCACGCGGCACCACGAACAGCTTCACCGCTTCGCCGGTGCGCTCGTCCGGCACGCCGATCACCGCGCAGCTGGCCACCTGCGGATGGCCCATCACCACGTCCTCGATCTCGTTGGGATACACGTTGAAGCCCGAGACGATGATCATGTCTTTCTTGCGGTCGACGATCCGCGTGTAGCCGTCCGGGTCGATGATCGCGATGTCGCCGGTCTTCAGCCAGCCTTCGCTGTCCAGCACCTGGGCGGTAGCCTCCGGCTGCTGCCAATAGCCCTTCATCACCTGCGGCCCCTTGATGCACAACTCGCCACGCTCGCCCAATGGTTGTTCGTGACCGTCATCGTCGATCACCTTGAACCCCGTGCCAGGCACCGGGATCCCCACCGTTCCCAGGCGCGCCAGCTGGCCATAGGGGTTGGTGCTGGCCGCTGGCGAGGTCTCGGTCAGGCCGTAGCCTTCGACGATGCGGCAACCCGTGAGCGCCTCCCAGCGCTCGGCGGTGGCCTTGACCAGCGCGGTGCCGCCGGAATTGGTGATCTTCAGCGCGGAGAAATCCAGCGACTTGAACCCCGGGTTGTCCATCAGCGCGACGAACAGGGTATTCAGGCCTACCAGCGCCGAGAACCGCCACTTGCCCAGTTCCTTGATGAACCCCGGAATGTCGCGGGGGTTGGTGATCAGCACGTTGTGATTGCCGGTTACCATCATGCACATGCAGTTCGCGGTAAAGGCATAGATGTGGTACAGCGGCAGCGGCGCGATCATCACCTCCTGCCCTTGCTTGATCAGCGGCTGGCCATCGGGCCCGTGCTGGCCGAAACAGGCCAGGACCTGAAGCATGTTGGCCACCAGGTTGCCATGGGTGAGCATGGCCCCCTTCGCCAGGCCCGTGGTCCCGCCGGTGTACTGCAGCACCGCGACATCGTCGAGCGTCTGCGCCACTGGTTGGTGGTTGAGCCGTTGCCCCTGGCGCAGGACGTGCTTGAACGAGACCGCCTGAGGCAGCCGATAGGCGGGGACCATCTTCTTCAGCTTGTCGACCACGGTGTTGATCAGCCAACCCTTGGCCGCCGGTAGCAAGTCGCCCATCTTCGCTTCGATCAGGTACTCGATGCCGGTGTCGGGCAGCACCTCCTGCACGCGCTTGCCGAACATGTTCAGGTACACCAGCGCGCGGGCGCCGGAGTCCTTGAACTGATGGCGCATCTCGCGCTCGGTGTACAACGGGTTGGTGTTGACCACCACCAGCCCGGCGCGCAAGGCGCCGAACACAGCGATCGGGTATTGCAGGACGTTGGGCATCTGCACCGCGATGCGGTCGCCCGGCGCCAGGTCGGTGTGCTGCTGCAACCAGGCGGCGAAAGCCGCCGAGTAGCGTTCGAGGTCCGCGTAGCTCAGGGTGACGCCAAGGTTGCTATATGCCGGCCGGTCGGCGAAGCGCTTGCAGGAGCGTTCGAAAACGTCGACGACTGACGTATAGGCATTCATGTCAATGGTGGAAGGCACGCCCGCCGGGCGCTTGTCGTTCCAGAAATCGGCTTGCATTTATTGTTGTTCCTCTACCGGGACGTCCCTGACCTGATCGCCTGATGGCAAAAAGGTGTTCAGCCGACGTTAGCAGCTCTGTCGAGGGTGGCAAATACGCCAAGTGCCGCCATTAACATTGTGAATCTCTTTTCTACCCTTCCTGCAATCGAGCGCTTTGCGCATACACTGTTGGCGAACCTTTGCGCGCAAGGACCCGCCATGCCCCATGACGCCTTCTGGCTCCCCGCCAGCGAGCATTGCAGTCTTCATGTTCATCAATGGCTGCCCGCCACGCCGGTCAAGGCCGTGGTGTTGCTGGCCCACGGCATGGCCGAGCATGCCGGGCGCTACCAGCGCCTGGGGCATGCCCTCAACGCTGCCGGCTACGGGCTGCTCGCCCCCGACCTGCGCGGGCATGGCCGTACCGCCGAGCTGGGCAGCCTGGGCCTGTTCGCCCGCCATAATGGCTGGAATGCCGTGGTCAACGACCTGGGCCTGTTGGCCCAGCACGTCGGCCAGCAGTTCCCGGGCACCCCGCTGTTCCTGTTCGGCCACAGCATGGGCAGCTACATCGCCCAGGCCTACCTGCTGCACCACAGCGCCAGCCTGCAAGGTGCAATACTCAGCGGTTCGAACTTCCAGCCAGTGGCACTGTACCGGGCCGCGCGCCTGATCGCCCGCTTCGAAGCCTGGCGCCAGGGCCCCCTGGGCAAGAGCGCGCTGATCGACTGGCTGTCGTTCGGCTCGTTCAACAAGGCCTTCAAACCCAACCGCACGGCGTTCGACTGGCTCAGCCGCGACGCAGGGGAAGTGGACAAGTACATCGCCGACCCGTTGTGCGGCTTCCGTTGCAGCAATCAGCTGTGGCTCGACCTGCTGCAGGGGCTGGCGCAGATCAGCCAGCCCAGGCATCTCGGGCAGATCGACCCAAACCTGCCTATTTTGGTGATCGGCGGCGAATGTGATCCGGTGAGTGCCGGCAAGCGTCTCACCCATCTGGCCGACGCCCTGCGCGCGACCGGCAACCGTCATGTACAGTTGCGCATCTACCCCGGCGCACGCCACGAAGTGCTCAACGAAACCCATAGCGACGAGGTCACCGCCGAGATCATCGGCTGGCTGGACCAGGCGCTGGCCCTTGGCCGCCCTGCCCGCAGTGAATGATCGGCCACCTCGCCCGCACCACAAGGAAGCCTCGATGACCCAGGTCAGCAACACCCCTTACGAAGCCCTCGAAGTCGGCCAGAAAGCTGAGTACAAGAAGTCTGTCGAAGAGCGCGACATCCAGCTGTTCGCCGCCATGTCCGGCGACCACAACCCGGTGCACCTGGACGCCGAGTTCGCCGCCAAGAGCATGTTCCGCGAGCGCATCGCCCATGGCATGTTCAGTGGCGCGCTGATCAGCGCCGCGGTGGCCTGCACCTTGCCTGGCCCGGGCACCATCTACCTGGGCCAGCAGATGAGCTTCCAGAAGCCGGTGAAGATCGGGGACGAATTGACCGTGCGCCTGGAAATTCTCGAGAAGCTGCCCAAGTTCAAGGTGCGCATCGCCACCAATGTGTACAACCAGAACGATGAGCTGGTCGTCAGTGGCGAGGCCGAGATCCTCGCGCCGCGCAAGCAGCAGACGGTCGAGCTGGTCAGCCCGCCGAACTTTGTCGCCAGCTGATTCACCACGCCGGCCATCGCGGGCACGCTGGCGATAGCTCAGCCCAGTTCGCGTAAGCGCCGTTCCATATGCCGCCGTTCCGGCCCCTGGCGGGTAAGCGTCAGCGCTTGCCGCCAGGCATCCCGGGCCTGATCGAGGTTGCCCAGCTGCCGGTGCAGTTCGGCGCGCGCGGCATGGGCCAGGTGATAATCACCCAGCTCGCCCCGCTGCAGGATTGCCTCCACCGCCTGCAACCCCACCTGGGCGCCGTCCCGCCTGGCCAGCGCCGCCGCCCGGTTCAGCTCCACCACCGCTGATGGCCAGTGACGCTGCAGCACATCGTACAGGCCGATGATCTCGTCCCAATCCGTGGCCTCGGCGCTGGGCGCTTCGGCATGCACCGCGGCTATGGCCGCCTGCACGGTATACGGCCCGAGGTCGCGACTGCGCAGTGCCTGCTGGACCAGTTGGCTGCCCTCGTCGATCTGCCCGCGATCCCACAAGCTGCGATCCTGCTCATCCAGCAGCACCAGCTCACCATGGGCATCGCTGCGAGCCCGCTGCCGCGATGCCTGCAGCAGCATCAACGCCAAGAGCCCGTGCACTTCGGCATCGGGCAGCAACTGGGCCACCAGGCGCCCCAGGCGGATCGCCTCATCGGTCAGCTCGCGGGTGGTGACATCTTCGCCCGCCGAGGCCGAATAGCCTTCGTTGAATACCAGGTAGATGACCCGCAGCACGCTTTCCAGGCGCTCGGGCAGCTCGCTCAGCTCCGGCACCTGATAGGGAATCTTCGCATCGCGGATCTTGGCCTTGGCACGCACGATGCGTTGGGCGATGGTGGCCGGGCTTTGCAGGAAGGCACGGGCGATCTGCTCGGTGGTCAGGTCACACACCTCGCGCAGGGTCAACGGCACCTGGGCGTCGGAAGCCAGCGCCGGGTGACAGCAGGTGAAGATCAGCCGCAGTCGGTCATCGGCCAGCAACGTCTGCTCGCCCGGATCGTCCGCTTCGCGTTCGAGCAACATGATCAGGTCGGCCTGGGAGCGGTCGAAGCGGGCACGCCGGCGCAGGGCATCGATGGCCTTGAAGCGGCCGACAGACACCAGCCAAGCCCGCGGGTTGTCCGGGATACCATCACGCTGCCAGCGCTGCACGGCAATGAAGAAGGCATCGTGCATGGCCTCCTCGGCCAGGTCGAAGTCCCCCAGCAGGCGGATGAGGGTCGCCAGGATCCGCCGCGAATCGCGGCGGTAGACAGCCTCCACCTCCTGGCGGACTTGCGCTTCCCCCACCATCAATCGGGCTTTCCCTGCTGACTCATGCGACTTTTCTCCCGTTGCGTCAGGGTTGCAGTTCACGCACCGGCCGAACCTCGACGCTGCCCACCCGGGCTGCCGGGATGCCCTTGGCGATGTTCAGCGCCTCGTTGAGGTCACGGGCGTCGACCAGGTAGAAACCGGCCAGTTGCTCCTTGGTTTCGGCGAACGGGCCATCGGTCAGGCTCATCCGCCCGGCGCGTACACGTACCGTGGTGGCCGTCTGCACAGGCTTGAGCGCCTCGGCGGCGAGCATGCGCCCGCTGCCCTGGATGGATTCGGCGTAGGCCATGCATTCGGCGTCTTCGGGGCTGTCGGGCAGGCTGTTCAACAGCGCTTCATCACAATAGACCAGGCACAGGTATTTCATGATCGTCTCCAGCAGGTCGGCTCGGTGCGGTGGGCGATGAGCGGTATCAGGGCTTGAGGTCGAACAAGGCTTTTTGCGTTTCCATGTCGAACGGCGCCGACCAATGCTCGTGGATCACTTGCCATTGGCCGCCGCTGCGCCGATAGCCGACCGTGGCGCGCATGAAGCCGCACTGGCTTTCGTCGTCGCCCGGGCCACAGCGGTTGAGCCAATGAGCCAGGGCCAGGTCGCCGTCGGCGTATACCTTCAGCTCCGCCAGTTCGAAGACCATCGGCCCCGTGCACATGCCCATGCACATTTCCCAGTGTGCGCGGTAGGCGGCCTTGCCCTTGAACTGCAAGGCCTGGATGGCATCGAAGGCGAGAATGTCGTCGGCATAGGGTGCGACGATACGGTCCACGTCGCGCTCGCGCACGGCCTGCATCCACTGCTCGATCAGTTGACGAAGTTCAGTCTCGGCTGCGCTGTTCATCGGTGCTTCCTCCCAGCGTTCAACAATGATTGGCGCCGGTGCATTCCGGCGCCTTCACCCATGGTCGAACGGGAAAATGGAGAATCGACAACCCGATGAGAAAAAACAGTCAGCGGCACAGAACAGCCCGAATGATCAGGCCGGTAGTGCCAGGATGAATTCGCGGTAACCGGAGAGCACCACGTAACCTGCGAAATAGCAGAAGATCGCCGCCGACAACAGGTACGACCAGGTCAGCAGGCGATCACCAAGCAGCCGCCCGCCATGACTGGCGATACCGCACAACGAGACACACCAGAGTAGCCCTGCGGCAAAGAAGCCACCGAGGAACAGGCCCGCATCCAGCGCGCTGCCGGCGCCGGAGCGGGAGATCAGCACGCCGCCGACTGCGGCGAACCAGAGAATCGCGCTGGGCGATGACATGGCCAGGAAGATACCGCGCAGGAATTCGCGCCAGCCCGATTCGATCACTACCTGGCCACGCGACTCCAGGTGCCCGCCGCGCCACGCCGCCAGCAGCATCTTCACCGCGAACCATGCCAATAACGCGGAGCCCCCCAGCCACAACGTCCAGCGCACGCTTTCGAACTGCAGCAAAACGGTCATGCCGGCCAGGGCCGCAATGGCGTAGATGAGATCGCCGACGCAGGTCCCCAGCCCAAGCCAGAAGCCCTGAAGAAACCCCCGCTGCATGGCCAGGGTAATCATGGCGATGTTGGCCACGCCGATGTCCAGGCACAGGGACAGGCTGAGGAGGAAACCATTGGAAAAGGGCATGGCAGGCTCGACTGCGGATGAAAGTCAGCGATTGAACCTGAATGCCCCCTGGCGGTACAGGAGGAATTTGCAGGTCAGGCCATCGCTGCCTGCTCGAAGACCTCGTCGGCCCATTGGTTCAGGCTCTTGCCGGCAACCCTGGCGGCAAGGCTGGCAGCAGCGTGCACTTCTGGGCGGATGCGCAACATGACCTTGCCCGAGGCCGGTTTTTCGGGGGTGACGCCCTGTTCGGCGCAATCGGCCAGGTAGTCGTCGAGTGCCTCACGGAACGCCTCGTGCAACGCAGGCACGGCGCTGGCGTGGAAGCTGATGATGTCCCGCAGGCCGAGCACGCGGCCGACGAAAATATCGTCACGCGCGTCGTACTCGATGCGGGCGGCATACCCTTTGTATCGCATGCAGCTCATGGTCGGACTCCCGCCCGCAGCAGGAACTCGCGGGCCTCTTCTATCTGATATCGCCTGGCTTCCTTGCCAGGATGGGGGCGATGGCAGCGCCAACACTGCTCGCCCAACAGCATCTTGACCCTGGAACCCTGCCGCTCCAGCACCTGGCCGCCAAGATGCAGCACCAGAGCCTCGATTTCGGCGAACGGCAATGTGGGTGTGGTTGGAGCTCTGAAGATGCTGTCCAGAATCTTGCGATATCGAGTGTTCATCGGAAAATGCTATCAAATAAAGATAGCACCTCCTTTCAACACTTTCATACAGGATCTTGCGTACCCATCAACACCTGCGCATAGCGCCCGCGATCCACGTTCGCGCCACTGAGCACCACCGCCACCCGCTTGCCGGCCTGACGCCCACGCTCCTGCATCAGTGCAGCCAGGGCGGCGGCACCGGCACCTTCGGCGGTGTTGTGGGTGGTTTCGTGGTAGAGGCGCATGGCTTCGGCGATCTCCTCGTCGCTCACCCGCACGATGCGCGCGGCATTCTCGCGTACCATCGCAAAGGCGTCGGGATGTGGTACGCGGCAGGCCATGCCGTCGGCGAAGGTATCGGCGCTGGCGGTGGTGACGATGCGGCCCTGCTCGAAGCTCTGGGCATAAGCGTCTGCCGCAGTGGATACCACGCCGACGATCTCGGTGGACAACCCAAGCAGGTTGCGCGCCTGGATCAGCCCACAGATGCCCGACCCCATGCCGATCGGCACGTACACGCAATCCAGGTCGGCCACCGCCTCGAACAGCTCCAGAGCATAGGTGGCCACGCCACGCACTAGCTCCGGATCGAACGAGGGAACCATGGCAAAGCCCCGCGTATCGGCCAGGCGCGCCGCCTCTTCCCGGGCCACGTCGAAGTCCACGCCATGCTCCACCAGCTCCGCACCCAAGGCGCGCATGGCGGCATTCTTCTCCCGCGAATTGCCTTCCGGCACCACGATCACCAGTGGCAAACCGGCCTGGCGCGCCGCCAGGGCCATGCTCTGGCCGTGATTGCCACGGGTGGCGGTAACCAGGCCACGGGGGACTGCACCACTGGCCAACAGCGAGCGGACATAGACCAACCCGCCGCGCACCTTGAAGGCCCCCGTAGGCGCATGGTTCTCGTGCTTGACCCACAGCTGGCATCCCAGCCGCTCGGCCAGCAGCGGCCAGGCGTGCTGTGGGGTCGGCGGCACGTGCTGGTGAACGAAAGCGGCGGCTTCGCGCAGGGCGGGCAAGTCGAACATGGCGAACGTCCTTCATCGGTATGGGCTTGAACCGATCCTAAGCGCCGGGCATTGTATGGGTCCAAATAAATATTGCATGGGTAGCAATTTCGTGTGGATTCCGAGCCTCCCGGCCAACGACCAGCCGCGCTACCAGGCACTGGTCGAGGCCATCGCCAACGCCATCGAACAGGGTGAACTGAAGGTCGGTGAACGCCTGCCCCCGCAACGCCGCCTCGCCTGGGCGCTGGGCCTGAACCCGAGCACCACGCAGCAGGCCTACCGAGAAGCAGCGGCGCGGCACCTGGTGTCCGGGGAGGTGGGACGCGGCACCTATGTGCTGGCCAGCAGCAAGGAAGCGACGCTGTTTCGCCTCAAGCAACCCAGCCGCCAGCACCCAGTGATCGACCTGTCGACCAATGTGCCGGTGGCCGATCCCTGCAATCTCGACCTTGAGCACAGCCTGCGCAGATTGCTAGAACAGGGCGATACCACCCTGCTCGACCATTACCTGGGGCCCGAGCAGTTACTGCTGGGGCGGATCGAGGGCGCGCGTTGGCTGAGCAACCGCGGCCTGGACCTCACGCCGGAAGACGTGCTGCTTTGCGGGGGCGCCCAGCAGGCGCTGATCCTCGTGCTGCAGTCGTTGTGCCAGGCGGGCGAGCCGGTGATAGTCGAGGCGTTGACCGCCCCAGGCATCAAGGCGGCCTGTCGCCAGTTGCGCCTGCCTGTGCACGGCGTGGCCCTGGACGAGCAAGGCCTGCTCCCGGACGAACTGGACCGAGTGGTCCGCGCGAGCGGCGCGCGGGTATTGGTCACCACGCCTACCCTGCACAACCCGACCGGAGCGTGCATGGGCGAGGCCCGGCGCCTGGCGCTGGCACAAGTCGCCAGGCGCCACGAACTGCTGGTCATCGAGGATGACGTGTATGGCGCCTTGACCGACCGGCCACCACTCTACCCCTTGCTCGAGGGCCGTGGCGTGCTGATCAGCAGCTTGTCCAAGACCGTGGCCGCCGGCTTGCGCCTGGGCTGGATCGTGGCCCGGCCAGCATTGCTGGAGCAGATCGATCCCTATGCCCAGGCCACCCACTGGTCGGTGTCACCGCTGAACCTGCGCATCGCCTGCCAATGGATCGCGGATGGCACTGCCGCCCGGCGGCTGGCCTGGCAACGGGAGGAACTGGGCGAACGTTGGCGGCTGGCGCGGACGGTGCTGGACGAGGCGCTGCCCGCCGAGGGCGTACCGTCGCCGCACATCTGGCTGGCCACCCCTGGAGACGCCCAGGCGCTGGTCGCGCGGTGTCGGGAACACGGTGTCGAGATCGTGCCGGCCAGCGTATTCGCGGTGGGCACCGACAGCGTAAGGGCCGTGCGAATCAGCCTGTCGGCGGCCCACAGCCGGGCGCAATTGAAGCAAGGACTGGAACTGGTGGGAGCGGGCTTGAGCCGCGATTACACTTGATACTCGGCTGAACGCCATCGCGGGGCAAGCCCGCTCCCACGAGCCTTGTCTCGGCCACGCGGCTCAATTGAGCCGGCAACCCTCACCCAATGCACGGTACTGGAGGGTGTGGACCTGCCCTTGATGATCCTCGTAGGTCATGGTGGCGGGCACCACTTCGCAGACGTTGGGGATCGTCGACAGGCTGATCACGCGCTTGATGTCGAGGTTGGTGGAATAATCGTACTGCTCGACCACAGGCTGGGTGTCTGCGGTCTTGGCCTGGTCCGCGAAGGCGAACGGGGACATACCGACCAATGCAAGAATCAGTAAGGCTTTCATGGGTGTCGACCTTGATGGCTATCAAGCTGATCGCGTGACTTCTGACGCCGTCAATGGCCCGGAGAAGTTGTCATCGACTGCGAAGATGACACGAAGTACCGATCCCGCTTTATCGTACTGCCGGAGGGATGAGTGAAAGTCTACTCCGCGCCTGAAATAGTTGAACCCCGGAGTCGGACATTCACCCTTGCCGTATTTGCAACAATCTGCGACAAAGCACCGATGAAATCCTGCCGAGATAGCCACACCGCGTGAACCAAGCATGCTCCCCCTGACCTGTACTCGCCTTCCACCAGGCCAGCGGCGCCTGCTGGACCATTTCTACCGCCGGCATGGCTCGCGCATGCGCGCCGCCGGTGAAGGCGAGCAATGGGTGGCGCGTGCCGCAGAAATAATCGGTGGGATGAACCTGACGCCCATCGGTGGCGATCACTGGCTGACCGGCCTGTTCGTCGCCCCACAGTGGCGCGGCCAGCAGATTGCATCCCGACTGATCGACGCGGCGCTGGCCGAAAGCAACACGGCGACCTGGCTGTTCTGCCACCCGGATTTGGCGCCTTTCTACCAGCGCCTGGCCTTCACACCCACAACCACCCTGCCCGAGGCCCTGGCCTCACGCCTGGCCCGCTACCAACGCAACAAGGCCCTGATCGCGATGGTTCGGGGTCAGTCGTCGGCCACGTCGAGCCCGGGGAACAGCACATCGGTATAGCCGAACTTGCTGAAGTCCTGGATGCGCGAAGGATACAAACGGCCGATCAGGTGGTCGCACTCATGCTGCACCACCCGGGCGTGGAAGCCATCGGCAAAGCGGTTGATCGGGTTGCCCTGCGGATCGACGCCCGAATAACTGATGTGCTTGTAGCGCGGCACCACGCCACGCAGGCCGGGCACCGACAGGCAACCCTCCCAGCCGTCCTCGACCTCCGTGGCCAGCGGCGTGATAACCGGGTTGAGCAGGATGGTGCGTGGCACCGGCTCGGCGTCCGGGTAACGCTCGCTGCGCTCGAAGCCGAAGATCACCAGTTGCAGGTCGATGCCGATCTGCGGCGCGGCCAGGCCGACACCGCCGACATGGGCCATGGTCTCGAACATGTCGTCGATCAGTTGCGCAAGCTCCGGGCTGCCGATCATGTGCTCGGGAACCGGCGGGGCGATGCGCAGCAGGCGTTCATCGCCCATCTTGAGAATGTCGCGGATCATCAGGTATTCGGCTCGCGGGTCTGTGGTTCGGGTGTCACCGGATGCTCATGGCCGAGCACGGTGATGGTCTGTTGCGGGTTGTCCTGCTCGAATTCCTTTTCGCCGGGGTTCTTGCCCTCGGCCGACATATGCTCGATCACCGCGTTCATCTCGGCGCCCAGCAGCAGCACTGCGGCGGAGATGTAGAAGTACAGCAACAGCACGATGATCGCCCCGATACTGCCATACATGGCGTTGTAGTCGGCAAAGGTCTTCACGTAGTAGGCAAAGCCCAGCGAGGCGACGATCCACACCACCACCGCCAGCACCGAACCTGGGGTGATGAACCGGAATTTCTGCTTCACGTCGGGCATCACGTAGTAGATCAGCGCCACCGCCACCATCATCAGAATGATGATCGCCGGCCAGCGCAGGATGGTCCAGACGATGACGACCGCCTCCTCCAGCCCGACCTGGGAAGCGATCCACGCCATCACCTGCGGTCCCAGCACCATCAGCGCCGCCGCTGCCAGGAGCATGCCAGCGATGCCGACGGTATAGATGACCGACAACGGAATGCGCTTCCACACCGGCCGCCCCTCGGGCACGTCGTAAGCCGCGTTCATCGCGCTCATCATCAGGCGCACGCCCGCCGAAGCAGTCCACAGAGCAATCACGATACCCACCGACAGCAGCCCGCCCTTGGACTGCTGCAACTGGTCGATCACCGGATTGACCTGCTCCAGGGCCTGGGGCGGCAGCACCAGTTCCGACTGCAGGCGCAGCCAGGAGAAGAAGTCCGGCAGATGCAGGAAACCGATCAGGGCGATCAGGAACAGCAGGAAGGGGAACAGCGAGAACAGCATCTGGTAGGCCAGCGCGGAGGCATAGGTGGACATCTCGTCATCGAGGAACTCCTTGACGGTGCGCACCAACACGCGGTGCAGGGGCAGGCCGCGCAGGTCGGGGAAAATCATAGCGTCTCCTTTCGCCGCTTGATCGGAATGGCAATGCTGCAAGTCTAATAGACCAGGCGGCGGGCGTGCTGTTCGCTTGTACCTTGCGCACAGTCCAAAGCAAGCGCGGGGCAAGCCCGCCCCCATCTTGCGGGAGCGGGCTTGCCCCGCGGCCAGGCTGCGGCGGTCAAGGTTTCTTCACGGCATCCTTGACCTTGCCCACGGCCTGTTGCGCCTCGCCTTTCAGTTCCTGGGCCTTGCCCTCGGCGCGCAGCTTGTCATTGTCGGTTACCTTGCCGACGCCCTGCTTGATATTGCCCACGGCCTCGTTGGCCAGGCCCTTCGCTTTGTCCTTGGTGCCACTCATGGGATGTCTCCTCGGGGGAAAGACACGGGAAATCGTGTCGACATCTGATCGACCCAAGGCCATTGGCCAGAGTTTCAATTCATTTGCCCCCTGTCAGCCAAACGGCAATTGGCTCGGCTCGATACGCTTGCACGGTTCAGGTTCGGTGATTTCGGGGAAGCGGGCTTGCCCCGCGATAAGCCCCACCCCACAATGTCAGGCCTTACTCGCGTCAACCCGCAGGAACCTGCATGAAACTCGACAAACCCACCGCCATCGCTCGCCGTAACGAGGCGCTGGCCAAGCCGGTACTCACCAGTGCCAACACCCTGTTCGCCATTCTCGACACCAAGCGCAACCTGTGGTGGTTCGAAGTGCCGGTCGCACTGCTGCGCAAGGGCCAGCCCGACTGGGTCAACCTGCTGCTGCACACCCCCGAGAACGACGGGCTGCAGCATCTGAAGGTGCCCACCAACTTCCTCAAGGCTCATCAGGAACATATGGAAGTACGCAACCCCGGCAAGCGCCGTTCGACCATCAGCCTGGCCCTGAGCGCCGACCGCGACTCACTGCTGCGCGACACCCGCCCAGGTGGCGAGCAGCTGGACTTCAGCGCCTTCGTGCAGGCCTGATCAGGCCCGCTCGATCCGATCGTCATGGATGACGATGCGGCCCTGCTTGAACAACGCGCCGATGGCTTTCTTGAAGTTGCCCTTGCTCACGTTGAACATCTGGCTGATCAGCGCCGGGTCGCTCTTGTCACACACCGGCAGCACACCGCCATTGGCCTCAAGGCGCTGCATGATCTGCTCGTGCAGGCTGTCGGCCAAGGCCTGGCCCACCGGCTGCAGGCTCAGGGCGATCTTGCCATCACCCCGTACTTCCTTGATGAAGCCCTTCTCGTGCATCCCCGAACGCAGGAACTTGAATACCTCGTTCTTGTGGATCAGGCCCCAGTGGCGGTTGTTGATGATCGCCTTGAAGCCCATCGGCGTCTCGCCGGCCACCAGCAGTTCGACCGGCTGGCCGACGCTGTAGTCCACCGGGGTGCGGTCCAGGTAACGGTCCAGCTTGGCGGTGGCGGTAATACGCCGGGTGCGCTTGTCCAGGTAGGCATGGACCACGCAGTAATCGCCGATCTTCAGTTGCCGCGACTCTTCCGAGTAGGGCATCAACAGGTCCTTGGACAGGCCCCAGTCAAGGAAGATGCCCGCGCCGTTGATGTCCTTGACCTTGAGGCTGGCGAATTCGCCCACCTGCATTTTCGGCTTTTCGGTGGTGGCGATCAGCTGGTCTTCGCTGTCCAGGTAGATGAACACGTTGAGCCAATCGTCCAGCTCCAGCTCGGCATCCTTGGGGAAGTAGCGCCGCGGCAGGAGGATTTCGCCATCGGCGCCGCCGTCCAGGTACAGGCCGAACTCCACGTGTTTCACGATTTGCAAACTGTTGTAACGCCCAAGCAGAGCCATTTCCGAAGATCCTCAAGACAAGGGGGGTATTTTCCAGACAGACACCGCTCAGTGTCAAAGCGCATTCATACCGAGGCCCGTAAAACCGGCCAAAAATAGGGCCCGGCAAGGATAACCTGCCCCGAGCAGGTTGGGGTTTGGAAACGACTCTCAACATCAACCGATGATCGCCTCGCGGCCTGGCCACAATACCTTCGTCGTCAAAACACGCGTCTCACGTGAATACTGACCTGCACCACCAAGGCACCTCATCGCCCATTTAAGAATCGTCTTATGTACACAGTATATTTGTCTGATTGATAATTCACTCCGCCTTGGACATGAACCCTGCTTGGATACTTTCACTTGACCTCATATGGATCAAGCGCTGGGCATTGTCTGCAAAGAGACAAATTACTAATAATGTGAGTTATTAAGATGAAACTGAAACATATCGTGATTGCCATGGGCTTGAGTGCCAGCCTGATCGGAGTAGCACAGGCGGCCACGCCACCAGAAAATACAGTGACAAAGAAAATTACTCTGACAGCCAATATCAATGATGCCATCTTCGTTTCCAAACCCGATGGTTCCACCTGGTATGGCACCGAAGAACTGGTTGCCGATGACTACAAGCAGAAAAAATTTTCCGCCACGCTGCCTATCCGTATCTGGACCAAGGGTACCGAGTTCAACGTATCGCTTGCTCAACCGCTGAAAATGTCGAATGGCCATGTTGAGATGAAGAACCCGGTTGTCTCCTTGACCCACAGCGGTGGCGAAGGTGAAGTCAAGTTTGGTTCCGAGCTGAAAATTGCCCAGATGGAAGAAGGCGAGGACGGCAAGGATGAAATTCACAACTTGAAAATCAAGGCTGAAGCCCCAGCTTCGGGCGATTTCAGCGATGGCAGTTTCAGTGGCGACCTGGTCATGTTGTTCGAGCCAGTAGCGGCAGCCGAAATCCCTTGAAACTGAGCGCTCGATAATCTGGGTAACGCAGTGCCCTGATGCCTGAGAAAGTTACAAAGTCTGCAGGGACGCCAAGCCACATGGCTTTCCACTTTCCCGTCCGCGAAAGTTGCGCCTGCCTTCTTGCGCTATTGTCAGCATCCGCCGTCGCGGGTGCGAAAGTGTCTTATGGCATCCCGGAAGGGTTCGATGCCATACAAATGGACAACAGCGCAACTTATGTCGCCACGTTCAACGGCATAACACTCCCCGGCCTGGTCAGTTATGACATTGAGCGTGCGGAGTTGATATTCGACTCAGACAAGTACCGGCAAAATGGTGTACCTGCAGAAACCCTGGCGGCTATCCGCAAGGTGCTTCCCGGCATTCATTACAAGGCCTGTGATCGCGGTTGCGACCTAGTGGTGGCAGATCATTATGTGACACTGGACAAGCAACGACGCACGTTGCGAATTTCCAGTGTACGCGAGGACTTCATCAGCCCTGATACAACCTGGGGTGTTGTGAACAATCAGACGTTGGACGTGCGTGGGGCAACGGGTGGTTACCGAGCCATGGACCTAAGGAGTAATACCTGGGTTGGCTTGCCATCGCGCAGCTTTGCCTATGTCAACTGGTATGCAAACCGTTCTGCAATGCAGGAGACGAGCCGGAGTGATCAAGGCATATCGTCGTACTACCTGCAGAAGAATTTCGACAGTGCCTACCTCCGGGCGGGCAAACAAGACAGCCTCGACTACGCCTCCGGTTCGGTCAGTACGCTGCTGGCGCCGAGTTTCGACCAGTTCTTGACAGTGGGTAGCCAAGGGAACCTGCGCGCCCAGCAGAATGCAGGGACCTTGGTCATGTACTCCACGGCCGAGGGCAGTTACGAGTTTTATCGCAACGGTCGCATGATCCTCAAGCGCCCGGCCATGTTGGGGCGCAACGAATTCAGCTACGTCGACCTGCCGGGCGGCTACTATCCGGTCGAGGTTCGCCTGGTAGATCGCAACGGGATGACCGTCAATAGCGAGACACGGGATATCAACAACCTCAACCTCGAGGTAGGGCAAGGCACTTCCTGGCACGTCACCGGTGGCCGAGAACTGGGGCGCGGTGGACAGTTGCTTCAAGCAAGCGTCAGCCACAACTTCAGCCAGTTCTATTTGAATGCCTCGGCCATTACCGGCGAGCGGTCGAGAAAGGCCGCCGAGGTCAACTTCACCCGCCCTTCCAACTTTGGAGACACGGCAGTAACGCCCACCGTGGGCTTGTTGAGTGGAGAGCGGGGCACTGGGGGCTACTTCGATCTTTCGGTTACCGATGAAGACCTTGGCAGCTTCATGTTGAGCCGCTACCAGAGTACAGATGTTTCAGATTTCTATCGGGGCGCGCCAAGCACAGCGTTTTCCTACAGCAGAAGCGTTGGCGAAACACAGTTGTCTTACAACTATCAGAAACAGCGCCGAGGAGAGTCGCACCGGGCAGAAGCGCGTTGGAACTACCGACCAAACGGCTTGTGGTCATCTCTGGCCTTGGGCATCCAGAAGGGCGGGTTCAGTCAGGACAATGCGTCCTATCAGGTTTATTTCAATGTGACCTGGATGCTCGACCAGTCCCAGGCCAGTTTCAGGGCTGCCCAATACGCGGGGCGCACTCAACTCAGTGGCGACTACCGCAAGGAGTTCACGGACAGCTATGGCACCTCAACGGCCGGCCTGACAGTCAGTCACATTGACGAGGACACAAACGTCAATGTTTATGGAAGCCGCTCGGGCACACGTGGTGATGCCTCGTTGAGCCTGGGCCAGAGCAATGCAGGCAACAACCTGGACTTCAACTACCGCGGCATGGTGGCAGCCAATGCCGATGGCGTCGCATTCGGGCGCTACAGCTCCAGTGGCAGCGCCATGTTGTTGCACACCCCGGACCTTCAGGCCACGCCTTACGGCTTCAACGTCGAAGGTCACCCGGTTGCAGGCGGGGGCAACTATGCCGTCCCGTTGAAACGCTATGGCGATGTGTCATTTGCACGAGTATCGAGCGACAGCGAAAACATGGACATGCAAATCGAGGTGCCCGCCAACATTATACGGGCGCACCCGGGCCAGGTGTATTCCGCCGATGCCAAGGTGGGAATCAACATGGTCTACAGCGGCATTCTTGTCGACGGGGCCGGCCAGCCAGTCAGCGGGCGCATTGTCGAAACCGGCGAGTCTGCATATGGCAACGGCCTGTTCTCCATTGCCAGCACCCAAGTGCTGACTCATATCACTGTGGAACAGATCAACCGACATTACGACTGCGACCTCACTCAAACCATTAAAGACAGCGTTTACCGCTGCCAGCGATTTGAAACAGCGCTAGGAATGAATCGATGAGAATCTATGTAATGGCATTGCTACTAGCAGGCATGATGGCGTTGGTAGCGCCTTCGGTACAGGCTGAGGGCGAACTGATGGTGATGCCGGCCAGCCTCAAGCTCGACAACACCCGTGATCGCACGGTGAGTGTGAAGAACCTCGGGGATGCGCCGCTCTATCTTTCCGTCTCCGTGCAGCAGGTCGCCAACCCAGGCATGGAGCCAGAGGTCAAGGTGCCCCTGAGCCAGGTTGAACACCCCGGCCTGCTGGCTAGCCCGGACAAGATCACCTTGGGGCCAGGGCAAAGCCGCACGATCAGCCTCAAGTCGTTGCACAAGCCCGAAGCGGAACACCTGTACCGGCTGTACATTGTGCCAGTGCGCGCCATGCAGGTGCACCAGGCCCCCGAAGGAACTATAGAAGCCCCCATGTCGGTTGCGGTCGGGTATGGAGTGCTGGTGCGGCATCTACCGCCGCTGGAAATCCAGACCACGGGCTGGACGCACCGTTGTCAGGCGCGAGGTTTGATGCTGGAGAATACAGGTTCCCTACGCGTGATTCTGTCCAAGGTCACGGGTGACAACGGTTTACTGAAGGAACGCTTGGCGTTGTTTCCAGGTACACCACATATTTTTAATAGCAAACATGTGAGCCTGATGGCGGGTGATCAAAAGCATGAACTGGAGTGTCCATGATCAGCAAAAATCTTGGAGTCAGCCTTAGTTCAAGAGGTCGGTTGACGACTGGAGTAGCGGTTCTGCTGTTGATCTTACTAAGTGGCAAAACGAAGGACGCTCTGGCCTACGACCTCATATTGAGCGATCTGAGTTACGGCTACAGCGGGTGCTACTATACCGACAACGGAAACGGCACGAGCGACGTAGAGGTAACCATTTCATGGAAAGATATAGAAGGACATACGGGAAACAGAGAGTTTTATGGCCGAGGCGTCCTTCTCCACACTTATGATGCCAATGGCAAGCTTACCCCCAGCGCCGCTATCGCCTCAAAAGTTACACTCAATGGCAAAAAACACATCAGCACATTTAATGGAAACGGTTACACATTATATTTCGGAGTGGGAACCGAAAGCTGGAAAAACCCTAATCCCATTACCGCCACCATTGTGGCCACACTGGACAATGATAAAATCAAACAGTGGCCTGCCGTGGGAATTCGCGCGGGCAACTATACTTCTGGCAATGATGTAGGAGAAAGCCTAGGCCTTGCCTATATTGCGCCAAGCAACAAAAATGGAACCTGTCACATCCTTACCGATCCGGAACTCCCCCCCCCGCCGATTGATGTGGTTATTGACATGAAGGCGCCTGACTGGGACCTGGGTGAGCTGAAGCGTGGCGAAGAAACTGAAAAAACCATGACCGACATGAACAGCCAGCTGTGCTTCACTTACAATGGCGGGAGTTACGTCATATTCCAAAAATATATCATATCAGCTAGCAACACCAATGGAGAGTCCGCCGCCGGAGAGTACTTACTCAGGAGGGCTAGCGGTGGAAACAGCACAATACCTTACAAGTTAATTTTGGAGGATGGAACATCGACGGTCACCCTACCCAATCACAACAACACCGTATTCAGCCTGAACAAATCTGGAAAAACATGTTTCACCCCAACTTTCAGGACATTCGCCGAGAAAAAAACCAAGGGCGGCGTTTATCACGACATATTGACTTTTAACATCATTGCCAAACCATAGAAAACACCCCATGAACGCTTACCACTATGAGTCAAGCTGGTTGCACCGGCTAAAAAAAACGATCCATTTTCTTGGCACATTGTCCAGTTTCTCCCTGCTGCCAACTGTAACACCCGCGATGGCTGAAGGAATACTGCAACTTTCCCATACTGAGGTGCGACTTGACCCAGGCACGTCTGAAACGCAGCTGTACGCCGAAAACAAAGGCAACAGCCCTTTATTTATCGAAGTCAAACAAGAACTCCTGCTAAATCCAGGTGCACATTCGGAAAGTTTGGTCCCTGTCCAAGTCGTCCCCCAACCCACGCTGCTGGTTTCGCCATCACGTTTAATACTAGCGCCCGGGCAAAAATACCGGATGAATCTGAAGGTACTGTCTACCCCACCCACCGCGCGTGTTTGGCGCTTGACATTCCGACCACGGCAGAAGGTGATCGTCGAAGCGAACGATAGCATCGGGCGTGCGGCCCCCATGATTATGAGCATTGGCTACGGTGCGATTATCTATCAACTCCCTGCGGGCACTTGATGCCTGCCCTGGAGTCACAAATGCCCCATAAAATTGCAGGCTGGATGTTATTGCTCAGCTCGCTTCTTCAATCCGCCTTCGCATCGGACGTCATTCTCAAAGGCAAGATCGAAAGTCAGGTCACGGCGTTCATCAACAACCCGGACAACCTTTTCGTTACCGATACCGCTGGAGGATGGTTCGATCAAGGCTTAACAATGGAGCAATCAGGGGGTTGGAACAGCCCTTACGAGGTGCAAGCCAGGCTGCGTATCGTGTCTTCCAGCGGGGTATTCCAGGTACGGCTGGATGAACCGATACAACTGCGCCACCTTAAGAACCCCGCCAAGGTGTTTCAAAAATCGGCCGTTACACTCGCGGCGCTGAGTGCCGAGGCGAAAAACCTTGTCGTGGGGCAAAACGTGGAATTCAAAAACCCGCCTCCCGCCATTGAAGGTGAAGACTCGGTGGGTTACTACGACCTGGATATATCTGCCTACCCGCCAGAAGGCAGTTTCAAGGATAACGTAGGTACATACTCTGGTGAGGTGTCCCTGACATTCGAGCCCATTGCGATCGAGCCCTGACAGACCCAAGGCCGACACTGGCTGTGGAGGTGAAATGAAAACTCTATTGAGTCGATGCTTACTGACGGCTACGTGCTGGCTGCTGGCCTCCCCTGCCTTTGCAATCATCGATGTGCAGCCCAAGGTAGTCGATGTTCAGCAGACCGCAACCAGCATTGAGATCATCAACCAAGGCGACCGCCCGGAATATGTCTCCATCAATCTTTCACGGTTGCTCAATCCAGGGGCCGAACCGTCGGATGAACAGCTGGAACCGGTGAGCCAAATACAAGAATTGGAATTGTACGTCTACCCTTTTCGCCTCACCTTGGCCCCAGGGCAAAGCAAGCGAATTCGTGTCAAACCGCTTAAGACAGTCGCGCAGGAACAAGTATATCGGGTTGATATCAGACCTGTAATCAATCTGCTCGACTCTAAACAGCCCGACCACTCGGGGAATATCGTGGTCAACTTGGCGTTCAGCGGCTTGATCCGTCATCGCCCGGCGGCGATTAATTCCGAGCTCAAGGTTCAATGTGAAGCGCAGGGCGCCAGGTTGATTGCCACTGGCAATTCTAGGTATTGGCTAAAGGGTGCCTCCGTGGCGGGCCAAGCTGTCGATGCCTTCAATATTTACCCTCAGTTGCCCCTTCTGCTCAAAGGCAAGGCAGTCCAGGTACCTGGGCAGGCAACCTGCCCAGGCCAATAAAGAGACTCACCAAGTGCTGTTGTGCTCAAGGCAATACACCAGCAGCGCCTGGTCACTGAGCACGTTCAGTTTGCGCATGCCCGCATTTTTTTGCGCACTTATGGTTTTCACACTGCGATTTTGTTGAACAGCGATTTCGCTGACTGTTTTGCCAGAAACGAATAGGCGAAGTATTTCAGCCTCTTTCGGCGACAACATGGCGAAGCGGTCATTGACCTGGGGAGCCGCGGGACTGCCTGCCCCCACCTTTGTTCTTTGAACAGGTTGCGCAACGGCCATGAGCGCACGCTCGATATCGCTGTGCATCTGGTTTTTCTGGATCACCCCGAGAACACCGAGTTCAGTAAGGCGGGTAAGCAGCAACGGGTTGGACATCATCGTCAACACCAGAATATTCACAGCCGGAAAGTGCCGCCTCAGGTATTCGATCAACTTCAGCCCATCGCCATAGGGGGAATCGCTGGGCATTTGATAATCGGTGACGACCACCTCTGCAGCTGTGCGCTGCAACAGCTCGACGAGCTGATGGGAGCACGTCGCTTCACCGACCACGCAAAAGCGCTCGTCGCGTTCGATCAATTGACGTACCCCTAGCAGTACCACGGGATGGTCGTCCGCTATGATGACCCTGAGTTTGTTCATAAGGAGATCCATGGTTCTTGTTGTAAATGAGTGGATGATCTGACATGCACGCATCGGTAGCAGGCGTCACTCAAGTGACCCCAATAAACTTGAAAGTTGAACCAACACCTCCTGCACACTGACGCCAAGCGCGGCATCCAGTGGAGTATCGGCCAGCCGGATTTCCAGGCCATTGCAGCATTGAGCAAGGTGACTCGCTTGCACCGCTGCAAGCCCACCGCCAATGCGGTGGAGGGTTTGCGCAAGCTGGGCGCCATCGCCATGCTCCAGCGCATTGCTGGCCAAGGCCATGTCCTGCTGCATCGTGCGGGTGAACAACTCGCGCATCGCGGGGGTGAGTTGCACATGATGGAACCCCGTATCGTCCATTGGCGCGGTAAGTGCCTCCGCTTCGATACGGTGTGCAGAGGTTTGCAGCGATGGCCTGCAGAGTTTGGTCAAGTGGCTGCGCAATGTCTGGATACTTAGGGGTTTGACAACCCAGGCATTCATGCCAACGGCAATACAGCGCATACCCTCTTCACGCATGGCATTGGCAGTCACGCCAATGATGGGCAAGCCGGGGTCGAGTTTGCGCAGCACGCGGGCCAGCTCATAGCCATTCATAACCGGCATGTTGATGTCCGTGAGCACTAGGTCGAACATACCGGGGCGCCAGTGATCAATAGCCTGTTCGCCGTTGCTGACAACGAGGGTGGTGCAGCCCAAGGCTTCAAGCTGCTCTTTCAAGATGGCCTGATTGATCGGGTTGTCCTCAGCTGTCAGGATATGCAGACCAAGGTCTTCGGTGCACTGTGTCGACGCATGTCTAGGCGACAACTGCTTGCCCTGCTGGGCGAACGACACGGCGTGAGCAATGGCGCGAAGATCGAAGAGATCGACATCCCAGGTCTGATTAAGAGGATCAGAACCCGTGCCCCCTGCTGGGGCGCAGACTATTCTAGGGCCGGGCCAGGGTGAAGCCGACGATGCGGGCAAAAGGTCGACCAATACCCGCTGCTCAGGCAAATTCTCGAGCAGCGGCATCACCTGCGTGGCAGGTATGCCAAATCTATTCAACCAATCGATTACCGCCTGGGCCAGTTCCTGGAATGGCGCGCGCACGTAGACCTGATTGCCCCCCGGGACAATGGATTCACAATCAGGCAGTTGCCCTGGCACGACCGTCAACTGAATCCTCAGGGCAAAACTGCTGCCCAAGCCCGGCTCACTGGTTACCCTGAGTTGCCCCTCCATCATCTCGCTGAGCCACCAGCAAATAGGTAACCCCAACCCTGCCCCCCCTTCACTGCAGGCATCCTGAACCTGATAGAACAACTCGAATAGTTTTTCCTGCTGGGATGCAGAAATGCCAATACCGCTGTCCGTCACCTGAAACTCAAGACTGGCTTTTCCCTCCAGCATTTCCAGTACGCGGGTGCGCAGAACCACATGCCCGTTGTCGGTAAATTTGATGGCATTGCTGAGCAGGTTGTTGAGGATCTGCCGGATACGCATGGGATCACCCAGCATACGGTTGGGCAGCGTAGCGTCGGTACAGGCATACAACTGCAAGCCTTTGCGCTGGGCGAAAGCCGAGTAGGTGTGCACCGTGTCTTCGATCAGATCGAGCGGGCAGAACTCGACCCGTTCAATGACCATCTGCCCAGACTCGATTTTGGAGACATCGAGAACATCGCTGATCAGTTGGAACAATGTTGCCGAAGAACGTTGGATCGTCTGCAGGTATTCTTGCTGGCGCGGTTCAAGGTGGGTCATTCCAAGCAATTCGAGCGTGCCCAGAACGCCATACAATGGGGTACGGATTTCGTGACTCATAGTGGCCAGGAACAAAGTCTTGGCTTCGTTGGCGGCATCGGCCGCCCGCCTCGCCTCCTTTAGCGCCGAAGCGTCCTCGATATGCTGGGAAACATCATTGAACGCATAGAGCCGCGCATCCTCGCCTTTGAAGCGCGTTGAAACGAAACCCACCTGCAAGTGGCGCCCCTCCACTTCAAGGTACGCCTCACCCATAACGTCTGTTTCAAGATGGTGCCCAAGTGCCATGGCCAGTTGGGTGCTGCCCTGCCACTGCTGAGCACGCTGATTTTCCATCAATACCTTGTTGTCCGAACGGCGCACGACGCACAGGCCAGTGGGCGCGGTGTCGATGACGATGCGGCTGAAGGCCTCACTTTCGGCGATGCGTGCATGGGCGTGCTGGGCCGGGAGGATGATCCGTTGCCGGTACCAGCGGCTGGTGGCCCAGCCCAGGCCGATCATCCCCAGCAGCGAAGCGGCCACGACAATCAATGACCACATGGCATAGCGGAAGAAATGGGCATAGGAAATGGTGTAGATCGCCATCCAGCCCGGGCCCTCAGGCTGACTGACTTTGATCTGCAGCCCCTCTGACGTGAAGTTGACCCCTTCACCTAACGAAGGATCAGGCAACACACTGCCACTGAGCAGCTCTAAAGAGGGCGCCACCAACGTAAAGTGATCATACTGCGCGCCATCCATAGTGCGCTCGTAGTCATCGACCTGCGTCAAGCTGAGTAACGTTGCGATGATCACCCTCGGCTGTGCGCCTTTGATGTGCATCTCACTGGCCGGAAGATCAAGGTGGGTATAAGCCATAAATCGCGGTGGCCGCTGGCTATCCGTAGCTGTTTCGAATCGAGTCCAGATCAAGCGTCCCGCACTGGGTGTTCTGGAGTGATGTATGACACGGGTGACGACATCGACAACCGCTTCGTCGTGCTGCAACGTCTTGACGCGAGAATGCTCTGAGGACGGCACAGCGATATCGAAGTTGTCCCGGTCGTTGATCAGAAAGACCTGCGGTGACTGATAGTTGGAGGTCGACCAGAAGGTGCTATAGAACGTGGCAAGGTTGGCACCGAGCGCGAAGGCCTTGGCGTACTCATTGTCGCGAATTTTCTGCGGGTTGATCTTGATGCTGAAGGGCATTGAGAAAGCGTGTTCTTGCCCTTGGTAGATATGCGGGCCCTCTTCGGGAATTTGCTGGAGGTCATGAATGGGAGTGACCTCATTGCTGAGCATCATGCCCTGCTTGCTCAGCTGGGCAAGGGTAATGAGGAACACTTCTTGCTCCGAGATGTTCTCAATTAAACGCGCAAAATGAAAACGCACGGTTTGCTGCTGCTCTTCCAATACCCGGTGTATCGCCCAATAGCTGATGCCCACCAGTAACGATACCAGGACGAGTAAAATCATCAGCCCGCGGTGCTGACGCAGTGAACTGCGCGAGAGTTTTTCGATCAAGGCATTCGTGTGTTTCATTCTTTGCACTCGCGGTGTATGCCAGGTCAGAAGAGCGTGGCTGATCCCTCTTGATCCAACAGGCCTTGAAATTCCACAGCGCAGACAGCGGGTGAAACGACAAAACCCTGGACCTGCGTGCAGTTAATATCACGCAAGTAAGCGAGTTCTTTAAGGGATTCCACACCCTCCGCGACCACCGCCACCCCCAGTTTGAGACAGAGGCTTATGATACTTGCCAATGCATGACGTGTACCCTGATTTTCATGGCAGCCCTGAACCAACGAGCGGTCAACCTTCAGCTCGGTAAACGGTGTAGACACTAGGTTGGCCAGCGAACTGTGCCCCTGGCCAAAATCATCTTGCGAAAGACCAAAGCCCTTCAGGCGCAGGCGGCAGGCACCGGCGTAGTAATTGCTCAGCGCTTGCGGTGTCGAGCACTCCATGAGTTCGAAACAGATCATGTCCGGTGTACCGCCCTGGTCTATCACGAACGTTGCCAATCGGTCTGCCAGGTCCTGGCAATCAAGCAGGTGGGTTGGCAAGTTGATGGAAACAGGCAGGTGGTAACCCTGCAGCCGCCAACAGGCCTGTGCCTGGATGGCTTGTTTCAAGGTAAGCCACAGCACATGCGCCTCTAGCCCAAACTGCTTGATGGCAGGCAAGAACTGGCCAGGCAGCATGACGCCCTCTGGGGTGAGCCAGCGTATCAAGGCTTCGGCACCGGCGATACGACAATCGCTAAGTGCCATCTTGGGTTGGAACCAGGCCTGAATGTGGTTGTTGTTCAGCCCTTCGCGAAGGCACTCGTAGTCGATAACCGGGGGTGAGCCTACAGGAGAGCACAGTGCAGGGTGTACATCAACGCGCTCCAGTAACTGCAGAAGCGTTGCTGGAGTCGCCGTAGTGCCGATCAGCCCGATGACGTCTATACCAAGCTCCCAGGCCATCAGGCTCACAGCCTTGAACATCTGCTCGGAGATGGCGCTAACAATGGCCAGCGCCGGTTTACAGGACAACTGTGCGAGGTGCTGGATAAGCTGTATACCGTCCATGCCTGGCATCATAATGCTGGTCAGGACCAGATCGATACTGCGTATTTTCAAATACTCCCAAGCCTCTGCACCATCTTTCGCCACATAGATATGGAACGCACCCAAGGCATTGAGTTGTTGTAGCAGGTACTGCTGTTGAACGGGATACTGTTCAATGATTAGAATTTTCAAAGATTTCATGTGTTGCCTTTTTTGAGCGTTGCCAGGCAACGGAACAGTGAACTCAATATCAGGGGCTGTGCCAGGCAATAATCCATGCCATGGGCAAGGCATAATCCAGCGTCGTGGCGCGTACCGTTGGCTTTTATGCCGATAATAAGCTTGTCGCAGCCTCGACGGCGCAGTTCGGTGGCAAGTTCATATCCGTTGATGTGAAGACTGCTGACTTGCGTGAGAACGGCATCGAAGACAGCGCTGCTCCATTTTTCCAACGCAGCGGCGCCATCAGTACATAGTGTCAGGGTGCACCCCAGCACGCGAAGCTGATCGCACAGTAGCGATTGATTGAAACGGTTGCTCTCGACCACCAGGATATGCAGATTGAGTTCCCGTTCAGGGCGAGCAAAGCGCACGCCATTACCAATTGAAGAACAACTCATTTGAGCCTGGCGAACCGCATGGCGGATCGCCTGCAGGTCGTTTATATTGGGCTGTCCGCCCCGGGTATCGGTACTGGCGATGACCAGTGGTCCTGCCCAGTCCCTGACCCATGTTTGCTCGCTGCAATCCGGGTGCAACTCCAAGAGCAATTGGCCACCGAATTCAGCCGTGACGGGAGGACGACCTACCTGGGCCCGAGCCCCCCAACGGCGAAGCCAGCCACAGACCGATTGCGCCAGCTCACGAGCGGATGAAACCACGTAGACGGTGTGAGGCAGCAACTTGCCATGAATGTCTGAGCCTACAGGCGCTGCGGGGGTTTCCAGTGGGACGGAGAGTGTGAAACTACTGCCTAGCCCTACTTCACTCACCAGACGAAGATCACCCCCTAAGTTGTTCGCGAGTTGTTGGCAAAGCGGCAACCCGCGAAGGGTACGAGGCGTTGTGTCATTTTTTAATGAAGCGAAAAGTTTTTGATGCCGCTGCGGATCTATGCCTGCCCCGGTATCTGAAACTTGCCAGTGCAAATTGGAGGAATGGCCGTCGCGCTTGACGGAGTTTACCCTTAGCACTACCCGCCCATTGCTCGTAAACCTGATCGCATTACTCAATAAATTTTCTAGGATAATGCGAATATGCCCTGCACCGCCAACCAACCGTTCAGGAAGGTCAGGACTCAAGCACATATATAGTTGCAAATTTTTCGCACTAGCCAGCGCACTGAAGCTTTGGACAACTTCGCAAACCAGAGCCTGCAACGAATATTCAACGAGCGCCACGGACAACTGCCCATTCCTCAGTTTTTTCGACGCATCTTGTTGGGGCCGGCGCTCAACGCCCTTCGCTTTTTCTTTATTGCAGAGTTGAGACGACGCACAGATCACGAACAATAATCGATGTAGCCATCGGGCCGCTGCAGGGCACAATGACACCCGGGCGAGTTTGGGGAAATGGCATTTTAGTTTCATCCCGCTACTTTAAGGCAAGCACCAGCGTGTGCAAATAAGACGATTCTTAAATGAATAGTTATCGATGGCTGCGAACGCTTTATTCCACGCTGCCCTCGCCAAGATTATCCAACAGACGTCATCACATTTTCAGCGGTACATCTAGACTCTCCATTGACGCCTGACCCAGCCGACCGGCACGCATATTCGTCGGAACCGTCGTGCCCAGCTTGCGTCTACCGCCTGGCCAGCCCCTGCAAGGATTCGCTCATGCCCCTTCGCCTGCCCAAAGCCCTGCTCCTGCTCATCGGCTTCGCCCTGGCACTGACGGCCTGCAGCCGCATCGACCTGGCCTACCGCAACCTCGATCGCCTGGTGCCGTGGTCGCTGGGCGACTATCTGGACATGAACCGCGAGCAGAAGCAGTTGCTCGACGAACGGCTCAAGGCGCATCTGGCCTGGCACTGCAAGACCCAACTGCCCGGCTACCTCGACTGGCTCGACCGGGTGCAACTGATGGTCGCCAACGACGCGGTCACCGATGAAAACCTGCGTCAACGCACGGTCGAGGCGCGCCAGGCCATTGGCCGGGTCACCGAAGCGATAACCCCCTCTGCCGCGGAACTGCTCAAGGGCATGAATGACAGCCAGGTAGCGGAAATGCGCGAGGCTTTTCGCAAGGACATCGACAAACGCCAGAAGGAATACGTCGACACGCCACTGGCCAAACAGGTCGAGAACCGTGCCGCGCGCATGCGCAAGCGCCTCGAGCCCTGGTTGGGCGAGCTCGACGCCGAGCAACGGCTGCGGGTGATGAGCTGGTCGCAGGCCCTGGGTGACCAGAACCGGCAGTGGATCGCCAACCGCGCCCACTGGCAGCAGCAACTGCTGCTGGCGATGGACCAGCGCGCCAGCCCGAGCTTCGAGCCCCGGCTGGCGCAGTTGCTGCAGCGCAAGGAAAGCCTGTGGACGCCGGAGTACCGCCAGGCGTTCCAGAACACCGAGCGCCAGGCACGCAGCCTGCTGGTGGATCTGCTGAAACAGAGCAGCCCGGCCCAGCGGCAATTCCTGCAGCAGCGGCTGAGCAAGGTGCGCGCGGACTTCAGCGAGCTCAAGTGCCTCAAGGGGTGAAAAGCTAGGCTCTGTACGAAAAGTCTTGAGACGCAGGTCAGGCAAGGCGAAAACAGCCGAGGAAGCGCAGTGTACTGGAGTACATGAGCATTCCGAGGCTGTTTTCAACGCAGCATGAACAAGTATCAAGGCTTTTCGTACAGAGCCTAAGGCCTAACGCGCCTTGCGCCGATAAGGGAACACATCGATCACCTTCCCCGCCCGGATCGCCTCCTGCAGACCTTTCCAGTAATCGGCGTCGTACAGTTCGCCATGCAAGCGGCTGAACAAGCGGCGCTGGCCGATATCGGCGAACAGGAATGGCGGAAACTCCTCGGGGAACACGTCGTGCGGCCCGATCGAGTACCACGGCTCGCCGGACATCTCGTCCTCCGGATAGCGCGGCGGCGGGATGTGACGGAAGTTGACCTCGGTGAGGTAGCTGATCTCGTCGTAGTCGTAGAACACCACCCGGCCATGACGGGTGACGCCGAAGTTCTTCAGCAGCATGTCGCCGGGGAAGATGTTCGCCGCCGCCAATTGCTTGATCGCCAGCCCATAGTCTTCCAGCGCCTCCAGCACCTGGGCTTCGCTGGCCTGCTCGAGGTACAGGTTGAGCGGGGTCATGCGCCGTTCGGTCCAGCAGTGGCGGATCAGCACTGTGTCGCCCTCAAGCGCTACGGTGGAGGGGGCCACCTCTAGCAGTTCCGCCAGGCAGTCGGGATCGAACTTGCCCTGGGGAAAGCGAAAATCGGCGAACTCCTGGGTATCGGCCATGCGCCCGACGCGGTCGACGCTTTTCACCAGGCGGTATTTCTCGATCACCGTGGCCCGGTCGACAGTCTTGGACGGCGAGAAGCGGTCCTTGATGATCTTGAACACGGTGTTGAAGCCCGGCAGGGTGAACACGCTCATGACCATGCCGCGCACGCCCGGAGCCATGACAAAGCGGTCGTCGCTGTTGGCCAGGTGGTTGATCAGCGCCCGGTAGAACTCCGACTTGCCATGCTTGTAGAACCCGATCGAGGTATACAGCTCGGCGATGTGCTTGCCCGGCAGGATGCGCTTGAGGAAGTTGACGAACTCCGCCGGCACCGGCACATCGACCATGAAATACGATCGGGTGAAGGAGAAGATGATCGACACCTCCGCCTCGTCGGTAATCAACGCGTCGGCCTCGATGCCATGCCCCTCGCGGTGCAGCAGCGGGATCACCAGTGGCCACTGCTCGTCGGGGGTGTACAGGCGACCGACCAGGTAAGCGCCCTTGTTGCGGTAGAGCACCGGGGTGAACAGTTCCACGGTCAGGGCCGGATCCTTGCACACCCAGTCGGGCAGGCATTCGCGCAATTGATCCTCCAGGCGCGCGATATCGCCTTCCCGGTCACCATACGGTACTTCGAACGCATAGTCGGCAAAGATCGCTCGCAACAAGCCTTTGAGACCGTCCTGCAGCGTATAGGTGCGCGTCTGCGCCGCCCGCTCATGGCCGCGCATCGACGGCCGGGTGGTGTGGATGAACATGCAGCCGTCGCTGATCAGGTCATGGCTGAACAGGCTGCAGAACAACGAGTTGTACCAGGTCTCGGACAGCTCGTCGTCCAGCCGGGGGTCGATCAGACGGATATAGGCGTTCTTGACCAGCGGCCACTGCTCGACGTCCAGCAGCACCGCGGTGTCGAAGCGCTGGCGCAGCCAGCCGTTGACCTCGGCGACCTTCTCTTCATACAGGTTGATGCGCGCCGCCGCGGCGTGCTGGATATCCTGCCAGCGCGCCTGTTCGAAGCGCTCGCGGGCGCCGAGGGTGATACGGCGAAAGTGCTCGCGGTAGTCGTCGAAGCCATCGAGGATCATCCGGGCGATGTCGACGGCGGGCCAGGCTGGGGTCATGCGCGTGCCTCTATGCAATGGTCACCGAGAGAGCTTAGTCGGATACGAGCCCTGTGGGAGCCGGCTTGCCGGCGATGAAGCCAGTGAGGCGGCCCCGGATTCACACAGCAAGAAAGCACAAGAATCCCTCGCTCGCCCTGACGTACACTCGCGCCCTGCCCTACCGCCGGAGACCACCGTGAGCCCCATCGCCCTCGCCCGCCTGCTGACCCTTGCCGCTGTCTGGGGCGCCAGCTTCCTGTTCATGCGCATCATTGCCCCCGAGCTGGGCACGGTGCCGACCGCCTTCTTCCGCGTGTCGATCGCCTGCCTGGGACTGATCGCCATCCTCGCCGCCGCCCGCGTGCGCTGGGACTTCGAGGGCAAGCTGGGCGCCTGCCTGGTGCTGGGCATGATCAACTCCGGCATTCCGGCCACGTTCTATTCCGTGGCGGCGCAGGTGCTGCCGGCCGGCTATTCGGCGATCTTCAACGCCACCACGCCGCTGATGGGCGTGCTGATCGGCGCCTTGTTCTTCCGCGAAGCCATGACCCTGCCCAAGCTCTGCGGGATCTTCCTCGGGCTGTTCGGTGTCGGTATCCTCAGCGGTGCCGGCCCGGTGGCGCTGGACATGGCCCTGGTGCAAGGCGCACTGGCCTGCCTGGCCGCCACCACCTGCTACGGCTTCGCGGGCTTCCTGGCAAGGCGCTGGGTCGGCACGCTGGACAGCCGTCTGTCGGCGCTGGGCAGCATGCTCGGCGCCACCTTGCTGCTCAGCCCGCTGTTCGCCTGGAGCGCGCTGACCCAGCCGCCGGCCAGCTGGGGCGGCTGGCAGGTATGGCTGTCGCTCCTGGGCCTGGGGCTGCTGTGCACGGCGTTCGCCTACATCCTGTACTTCCGCCTGCTGAACGAAATCGGGCCGGTCAAGGCCAGTACCGTGACCTTCCTGATCCCGGTGTTCGGCGTGCTGTGGGGGGCGTGGCTGCTGGATGAGCCGCTGTCGATGGCGCACCTGTATGGCGGTCTGCTGATTGGTGCGGCGCTATGGTTGGTGCTGCGCCCGGCACGGCGCTGAAAAAAGGAGCGGGCTTGCCCCGCTCCCAACGCTAGTTGACTCAGGCCTCGGCCGTGCGCAAGGCAGGTTTACGGAACACGAACAGCAAGCCGATCACGATCAGTCCCATCCCCAGCAGACTGAGGGGCGCCAGGCGGTTGCCGAAGATGATGAAATCCATCACCGCCGTGACCGCCGGCACCAGGTAGAACAGGCTGGTGACATTGACCAGGTTGCCCCTTGCGATCAGCCGGTACAGCAGCAGCGTGGCCAGCAGCGAAACCACCAGCCCCATCCACAGCAGCGCCGCGAGGAAACTGGCGTTCCACTGGACGTGCAGCGGCTGCAACGGCGCGAACACCGCGCACATTGCAAAGCCCGCCATGTATTGCAAGGGCAAGGTGCCCATGGGGTTGTCGGTAATGCGTTTCTGCAGGATCGAGCCCAAGGTCATGCTGGCCAGCGCCAGCAGGGCGAACAGCATCCCGGCGAGAGATACCCCACCCAGGTTGATACCCTGGTAGACCACCATCACCAGGCCGCCCAGGCCAAGCCCCAGGCCGAACAATCGGCTCCAGGACCGCTGACGCTCCATCAGCACCACGGTCAGGATCGGTTGCACGCCCATGACCGTGGCCATGACGCCGGGAGTAACGTGGGTGTTCAGCGCCAGCAGGTAGAAAATCTGGTAGGCACCGAGCAATACGCAGCCGGTCCCCAGGGCGCGAACAATGCCGCCCCGGGTACGTGGCCAACGTAATCCGAGCAACGGACCGATCAACAGCAGACCGAACAGCGCCAGGGCCGAACGCAGCAGCAGGAAGGCGAAGGGGCTGGCCTGGGCCAGGCCAAGCTTGGAGACGATCGCCCCGCTGCTCCACAGCAGGACGAACAGGCTGGTCGTGGCCGCCGAGGCCACGGATGCTTTGTTGAGGACAGACATGTATTGCCACCTGTATACGGGCAAATGAGCCGTACGGAGGGCCTATCGCGACTTGCGGGGATAGCCGACCGTGTTCAGTAGGTTGCGAGTGCGGTGGGGAGCGGCCAGCGGCCGGTCAGCCCAGCACCACGACTGCGCAAGGAGGCGGAGCTACGCCGCCTACCACGCCACTGACAGGTGGTGGATAGTGACTGATCATGGCCGGCTGCTGGCTGCCACGCACGACCACGCCCGCGACAGGCGCGAGAACGTAAGCGGTGGTGGAAGGGATGGCTGGCATGAACAGGTCTTCGGGGAAGATAGTGTTTCGGAATATAGCGGGGGAATCATCGCGGGGCAAGCCTGCTTGCACAAGGTGCGAAAGCAGGCCTGCTCAACCGGATCAGAACAACCATTGGTACAGGGCGTAGGCGACGACAACCGCCAGCACCGGACGCAGCACGCGGTAGGCCTTGGGGTTGGCACGCTTGAACTGCTTGACCCGGGTGCTGATGACATTGCTGAAGCGCTTGCTCCAGGCATAGGCCTGGTTGATCCCGCCGACACGCTCGCCATCGGTGTTCTGCGGCGCGGTGGCGCGGCCGAGGAAGGCACTGACCTTGCGGTTGATGCGGGTCATCAGCGGGCTGTTGAGCGGGCGCTCGACGTCGCAGAACAGGATCACGCGGGTGACCTCGGTCTCGTTCTTGACCCAGTGCACGAAGGTCTCGTCGAACATCACGTCCTCGCCGTCGCGCCAGGCGTAGGGCTGGCCATCAACGTAGATGCGGCAGTTGTCGGAGTTCGGCGTGGACAGCCCGAGGTGATAGCGCAGGGAGCCGGCAAACGGGTCGCGGTGCGGGTTCAGGTGGCTGCCGCCGGGCAACAGGGCGAACATCGCGCCCTTGACGTTGGGGATGCTGCTGACCAGCTCTACGGTCTTCGGGCACAGCGCTTCGGCCGAAGGCAGCGGTTTGTCGTACCACTTCAGGTAGAAGCGCTTCCAGCCCTTCTTGAAGAACGAACCGAAGCCGGCGTCGTTGTCTTTTTCCGCCGCGCGGATGTAACCCTCGTCGAACAGGCGCATGGCCTCTTCGCGGATCACCTCCCAGTTGTCCTTTAGCACATCCAGCTCGGGGAAGCGCTGGCGGTCCAGGTACGGCTTGGAGGGTACGCCGGAAAACAGGTACATCAGGCTGTTGTAAGGGGCAAACAGCGCCGAATGGTTGACGAACTGGCGCAGCACCGGCAGGCGTGCCTTGCCGCGCAGGTGCACGAACAGCACACTGCCGAAGAACACCAGCAGGACACCGGCCTTGGCGACGAAGGAAAAGGTCATGCAACACTCCTTGGAGGGGAAATCAGGCCATCCCCAGATAGCCGGACATCATAAACCCATCAGGAGCAGCTGCAAGCCAGAAGCTGCACGCGGCAAGCCCAAGCTGATCCGCGTCAATACGGACATGCCCTCGACTTGCGGCGTGCAGCGTGTCGCTTACTGCTGGTTTTCCTGCTCGGTGAACAGATCGCTGAACAGCATGCTCGACAGGTAACGCTCGCCCGAATCCGGCAGGATCACCACGATGGTCTTGCCCTGCATCTCCGGCTTCTCGGCCAGGCGCACCGCCGCCGCCATGGCCGCGCCGCAAGAGATGCCGCAGAGGATGCCCTCCTCCTGCATCAGGCGGATGGCCATGGCCTTGGACTCGTCCTCGGTCACCGTCTCGACCTGGTCGACGATCGACAGGTCGAGGTTCTTCGGCACGAAGCCGGCACCGATGCCCTGGATCTTGTGCGGGGTGGGCTTGAGCTCCTCGCCGGCCAGGGTCTGGCTGATCAGCGGCGAGTTCACTGGCTCCACCGCCACCGACAGGATCGGCTTGCCCTGGGTGTGCTTGATGTAGCGCGACACCCCGGTGATGGTGCCACCAGTGCCGACCCCGGCCACCAGCACATCGACCGCGCCATCGGTGTCGTTCCAGATTTCCGGGCCGGTGGTCTTCTCGTGAATGGCCGGGTTGGCCGGGTTGTCGAACTGGCCCGGCAGGAAGTGCTGCGCCGGGTCGGAAGCGACGATTTCGTTGGCCTTCTCGATGGCGCCCTTCATGCCCTTGGCCTTGTCCGTCAGCACCAGCTCGGCGCCCAGCGCCTTCAACACCTTGCGCCGCTCCAGGCTCATCGAGTCGGGCATGGTCAGCACCAGGCGGTAGCCACGGGCGGCGGCGACGAAGGCCAGGCCGATACCGGTGTTACCCGAGGTGGGTTCGACGATGGTCATGCCTGGCTTGAGCTTGCCGCTGTCCTCGGCGTCCCAGATCATGCTCGCGCCGATCCGGCACTTCACCGAGTAGCCCGGGTTGCGTCCTTCGATCTTGGCCAGGATGGTCACCCCGCGCGGGGCGATGCGGTTGATCTGCACCAGCGGCGTGTTGCCGATGGAATGGGCGTTGTCGGCGTAGATACGGCTCATGGCGGCGGTCCTTGAACAGGAAAAAAGTGCAGGGAAAACCCTGAGGGTAAGCCTGCAATCGGTGAGCGTAAAGCCCGTTCGAACTCGACGAAACGACCTGCGGTCAACCGCACATGCTCCCGTGGAGAAACCCGATGAAAGCGCGCTACCGCTGGCCACTGCTCGGCTTCGCCAGCCTGGTCGCACTGCTGGTGGCCCTGCACCTGGCCTTGCCTTACCTGGTGCGTGACTACCTCAACGACAAGCTGGCAGACATGGGCGACTACCGCGGCCAAGTCCGCGACGTCGACCTGGCGTGGTGGCGTGGCGCCTACCAGATCAACGGCCTGAAGATCGTCAAGGTCAGCGGCAAGGTGCCTGTGCCGCTGCTCGAAGCGCCGCTGATCGACCTGTCGGTGAGCTGGCACTCGCTTTGGTACGACCGCGCCGTGGTCGCCGAAGTGGCCTTCGTACGCCCCGAACTCAATTTCGTCGACGGCGGCAACAAACAGAACTCTCAGACCGGCCAAGGCACCGACTGGCGCCAGCAACTGGAAAAGCTGCTGCCGATCACCCTGAACGACGTGCGCATCGAACAAGGCACCCTCACCTTCCGCAACTTCAATTCCAGACCGCCGGTGGACCTCAAGGCCACCCGGCTGGATGCAAGCATCCGCAACCTGACCAACGTGCGCGACGAAAAGGGCCGGCGCGATGCCCGCTTCGACGGGACGGCGCTGCTGCTGGGCGATGCCAAGGTGGAAAGCCGCGCTACCTTCGACCCCTTCAGCGACTTCGACGACTTCCAGTTCCGCCTGCGCGCCACTGGCATCGAGCTGCGCCGGCTGAACGACTTCGCCAGTGCCTACGGCAAGTTCGACTTCAATGCCGGGCATGGCGATGTGGTGATCGAGGCCGAGGCCGAGAACGGCCGGCTCAAGGGCTACATCAAGCCGCTGTTGCGCGATGTCGATGTGTTCAATTGGCAGCAGGACGTGGAAGAAAAGGACAAGGGCTTCCTGCGCTCGATATGGGAAGCCGTCGTGGGCGCCACCGAGACCGTGCTCAAGAACCAGCCGAAAAACCAGTTCGCCACCCGCGTGGAACTCAGCGGCAGCGTGCACCAGCAGGACATCAGTGCCTTCGAGGCGTTCCTGCAGATCCTGCGCAACGGCTTCATCCAGGCGTTCAACGCACGCTACGAGCAGCCGCCACCAAAAGCGGACTAAGGACTTGAGGGCACCTCGGCAACACTCAGAGCCCACTTCAATGCGTATTGCTCGATTGGATTCGTGACGCGCCAGGTACGCCTCCCCCCTTTGAGTCCAAATGAAATATCTTGCAACACTCCGCACAAGGCATTCCTACTGCCTTCAACCTCCTTGCTCGTCCTTTATCCGTCCCCATTCAAAGCGCGGCCCTCTGGCGTCTCAAGCCAGAGCACTACAGCGTTGCAACATGGATAAAAGCGTCGACAGACAGGAGCACACCATGGCAGAGCACTTCATTACAACCCGGGCCGAGGAGTCCGTGACGGTCCCGAACTACAACCCCGGATTCATGTCATCGGGAAGACCTTCATTTACCATCCATGCGGCAAGGTCTGGATCTGCGATGGAAGGCGGGAATGAGTCCAGCACTGGGCACGTATTCCTTGAGCTAAACACGCCAAGATACAAAGGCTCGATCGGCTTCAGCCCTGGGAGCGATCTGGGCACCTCAGCCGACAACATTTCATTCAATGATCACCTCATCTATAAAGACACGTCCTCGCACCGGGTAGAATCCCACGACCCCAGATTCGTAAACATGTTGGACAACTTGGTCCTGCAAGTTGAGGGGTACAAGAACGGAACAACACAGCCCGAAAACTACGACCTCCTCTTCAACAACTGCATTACTTTTGTTACAAAAATGTTTGCCAAAGCCGGCAAAGAAATAAAACTTGCCAAGACGCCAAACGAGGTCGCAAAGGATATTAAAGTAGTTGCCGAACAGTTCAAAACCCCCTTGCTCATTGACCTTGAGGGGCACGGCATCACCACCCTGCCACTCGAGCAGGGTATTGAATTTGACTACGATGGAGACGCCAATCCAATCCTTACCGGATGGGCTGGAAAAAGCAGCGGATTTCTGGTGCTCGATAGAAACAACGATGGCGTGATAAATGATGCTTCAGAGCTCTTTGGTGATCGCTCCCCGCTACCCGCCGGAGGCGTAGCTGAGGACGGTGCCGTTGCGCTCGCCGCTCTGGACAGCAACCTGGATGGGCTTATCGACATGAACGACCCAGTCTGGGGCGACCTGAAAATCTGGCAAGACATCAACAGTAATGGAGCGTCTGAAGCGGCCGAACTGCATTCAGTGATCGATATTGGCTTGAAAAGTATCGATTTGTCATTCGTGAAAAACCCGATCACCGATGTAAACGGCAATATCCATGCCCTCCATTCATTTGTCATGTGGCAGGATGGCCAAGTCAGCGACATAGTGGACGTTCTGTTCAAAACAGCCGATCACAAGATCAGCAATGATTTCTTCAACCCAACAGCTGGCTATTTCCCGGCCGAGCCCATCGGTTCAAAAGACATGATTGAAGAGGTTATTGCATGAAAACATCTGGACGAAAGCGGCTGGGCTGCTGCCTGGCCGTTTCGCTAATGCTTCTGTCAATGCCAGCCCTGTCGAGTGATCATATGAACACGCACACAGCATTACCCCCAGCGATTGCCATGAAACTGGCGGCGCCGCCGGAGCCTCAAACCACTACCTACCCCCGCGACAGTGAGGAGTTTGAACATCTGATCGAGCTCGCCAAAAACGGCAACGCGCACGCCAACTACGTGCTCGGCCTGATTTACAGCGACCAAAGGCTGCCGGACACCGAGAGAAACTACAAGGCGAGCGTGGCCTATTACGAAAAAGCCATAAACCTATACAGCCGCCACGCGCCGGCGCTTGCGCGCCTGGCGTTCCTGTACCGTGCTGGCCTAGGCACACCTGTAGACATCAAAAAAGCAGTGGCGCTGTATGAAAGAGCAGGCGAGTCCGGGTCAGCGGTGGCCTACAACAACCTGAGCACGTTGTATGCCGTCGGTGACGTGGTACCGCAGGATTTCAAGAAAGCCAGGATGTACGCCGAGTATGCCGCCCATCTCGGCCATGCTGAAAGCTTCGAGATACTGCAGCATTGGGATTACTACGTGGAAATATCCTCTACCACGGACAGCAAGAAAATCAGTGAGATCGTTGAAAAATATAAAAACCTTGAACTGCAAAAAAAGGACGCTGGAAAGTAGCTCATGACCCAGCCGACCGAAGGTGTACTTCTGGGGCAAGCCGCTCGAATCCATGCGCGCAAGTAGCCGGGCCAACGCAGCCCGTTCAACGATGCCTATCGCGTTGTGATCGTGCCTGCGCCAAATCCAGCCGGGCGTGGTGACGCGCCATTCAGGGACTGAATACCCGGTCTGCGTTTTCACGCGTCGGCCGTGGCGTTATAGTCGCTGACACATCAATAGACATGCGTGACCTCATTGCCGGGCAAGCCCGCTTGCACAACAGTCCGTGGGAGCGGGCTTGCCCCGCGATGAGGCCCTCCCAGAGGATCGGTTAATGAAGTTCGAAGGCACCCGCGACTACGTCGCCACAGATGACCTCAAGCTGGCGGTCAACGCGGCCATCACCCTGGAGCGCCCGTTGCTGGTCAAGGGCGAGCCGGGTACCGGCAAGACCATGCTCGCCGAGCAACTGGCCGCCTCCTTCGGCGCACGCCTGATCACCTGGCACATCAAGTCGACCACCAAGGCCCACCAGGGCCTGTATGAATACGACGCGGTCAGCCGCCTGCGCGATTCGCAGCTGGGCGTGGACAAGGTCCACGATGTGCGCAACTACCTGAAAAAAGGCAAGCTGTGGGAGGCCTTCGAGGCCGACGAGCGGGTAATCCTGCTGATCGACGAAATCGACAAGGCCGACATCGAGTTCCCCAACGACCTGTTGCAGGAACTCGACAAGATGGAGTTCTACGTCTACGAAATCGACGAGACCATCAAGGCCAAGCAGCGCCCGATCATCATCATCACCTCCAACAACGAAAAGGAGCTGCCTGACGCCTTCCTGCGCCGCTGCTTCTTCCACTACATCGCCTTCCCCGACCGCGCCACCCTGCAGCAGATCGTCGATGTGCACTACCCCAACATCAGCCAGTCGCTGGTCAGCGAGGCACTGGACGTGTTCTTCGACGTGCGCAAGGTGCCGGGCCTGAAGAAAAAGCCCTCCACCTCCGAGCTGGTCGACTGGCTCAAGCTGCTGATGGCCGACAACATCGGCGAGGCGGTACTGCGCGAGCGCGACCCGACCAAGGCCATCCCGCCGCTGGCCGGGGCCCTGGTGAAGAACGAACAGGACGTGACGCTGCTCGAGCGCCTGGCCTTCATGAGCCGGCGCGGCAACCGCTGACGGGAGCCGGGCCATGTTGCTCAACCTGTTCAATGAAATGCGCGCGGCCAAGGTGCCAGTGTCGGTGCGCGAGTTGCTCGACCTGCACCATGCCTTGCAAAAAGGCGTGGTGTTCGCCGACATGGACGCCTTCTACTACCTGGCCCGCGCCATCCTGGTGAAGGACGAGCGGCACTTCGACAAGTTCGACCGCGCCTTTGCCGCCTACTTCAAGGGCCTGGAAAACCTCGACCGGCATATCGAGGCGTTGATCCCCGACGAGTGGCTGCGCAAGGAGTTCGAACGCTCGCTCACCGACGAAGAGCGCGCGCAGATCCAGTCCCTGGGCGGGCTGGACAAGCTGATCGAGGAATTCAAGAAGCGCCTCGAGGAGCAAAAGGAACGCCACGCCGGCGGCAACAAGTGGATCGGCACGGGCGGTACCAGCCCGTTCGGTTCCGGCGGTTTCAACCCCGAGGGCATCCGCGTCGGCGAGGCCGGCAAGCGCCAGGGCAAGGCGGTGAAGGTCTGGGACCAGCGCGAGTACAAGAACCTTGACGACCAGGTCGAGCTGGGCACTCGCAACATCAAGCTGGCCCTGCGCCGGCTGCGCAAGTTCGCCCGCGAAGGCGCCGCCGAGGAGCTGGACATCGACGGTACCATCGATCACACCGCCCGTGACGCCGGCCTGCTGAACATCCAGATGCGCCCCGAACGGCGCAACACGGTGAAGCTGCTGTTGCTGTTCGACATCGGCGGCTCGATGGATGCTCACGTCAAGGTCTGCGAGGAGCTGTTCTCGGCCTGCAAGACCGAGTTCAAGCACCTGGAGTACTACTACTTCCACAACTTCGTTTACGAGTCGGTGTGGAAGAACAACCTGCGCCGCACCTCGGAGCGCTTCTCCACCTTCGACCTGCTGCACAAGTACGGCGACGACTACAAAGTGATCTTCGTCGGCGACGCGGCCATGGCACCCTACGAGATCACCCAGCCCGGCGGCAGCGTCGAGCACTGGAACGAAGAGGCCGGGTACGTGTGGATGCAGCGCTTCATGGAGAAATTCAGGAAGATTATCTGGATCAACCCGTATCCGAAGCAGGCCTGGGACTACACCGCCTCGACCCATCTGGTGCGGGACCTGATCGAGGACAAGATGTACCCGCTGACGCTGCAGGGGTTGGAAGACGGGATGCGTTACCTGTCCAAGTAATCTATTGACCGAACTGGCCTCATCGCGGGGGCAGCCCCCGCCCCCCACGTGCGCCATTGGAGGTGTGGGGGGGGGGCGGGGGTGCCCCCCGCTGGGGCCCGCCGACGCAAACCCCCCCCCGCCACCAAGCCAGCTGGG